>WGBK01000360.1 GCA_015494335.1 Gammaproteobacteria bacterium
GATCGCAGGGGTCGCGAGGCGCGAGGCCGGATTCGGCCAGCGCCACCGCGCGAAAGATGGCGCGTGCCTTGTTCATGGTTTCCGCCCATTCCTTGTCCGGCTCCGAGTCGTAGACGATACCGGCGCCGGCCTGGATGCTGAGCTTGCCATCCTTGATCACGGCAGTGCGGATGGCGATGGCGGTATCCATGTTGCCGTTCCACGCGATGTAGCCCACGGCGCCGGAATAAATGCCGCGCTTGACCGGCTCCAGCTCGTCGATGATCTCCATCGCGCGGATCTTCGGCGCGCCGGAGACGGTGCCCGCCGGGAAGGTCGCGCGCAGCACATCCATCGCGCTCAGCTCCGGCTTCAGCCGGCCTTCGACATTGGACACGATGTGCATGACATGGGAGTAGCGTTCGACCTTCATCTTTTCGGTCAGGCGGACGCTTCCGATCTGGCTGACACGGCCGGCATCGTTGCGCCCGAGGTCGATCAGCATCAGGTGCTCTGCGCGCTCCTTCGGATCGGCCAGCAGTTCCTGCTCCAGTGCCCGATCCTCGGCCTCGTCCGTCCCGCGATGACGGGTGCCGGCAATCGGCCGCACCGTGACCCGGCCGTCTTCCAGCCGCACCAGGATTTCCGGCGAGGAGCCGACCACATGATGGTCGCCCAGGTTCATGTAATACATGTAGGGCGAGGGGTTGAGGCCGCGCAGGGCGCGGTAGAGATTGATCGGCTCGGCCTGGAAGGGGATCGACAGGCGCTGGGACAGCACGATCTGCATCGCGTCGCCGTCGATGATGTACTGGCGCGCCTTCTGCACCGCATCCTTGTACCCCTGTTCGGTGAACTCTGACTCGAAATCCTGCTCGATCACGCCCCGCTTCCCGCCGCGCAGCCGGGGTTGTTCGAGGCCGGGCTGCATCATTCGCTCGGATAGCTGGTCGAGACGCGCCTGGCCACGGGCATAGGCATCCTCTTCGGCGGGATCGACATACACGATGAGGTACAGGCGCGAGGCCAGGTTGTCGAACACCACCAGCTCCTCGGACAGCATCAGCAGGATGTCCGGGGTGCCGAGATGATCGGGATTGGGGTTGTTGGCCAGTCGCGGCTCGATGTAGCGGATGCTGTCGTAGCCGAAATACCCGACCAGACCGCCGTTGAATCGCGGCAGACAGTCCAGCTCGGCGACGCGGAAGCGGGCCATGTACTCCTCGATCCAGCTCAGCGGATCTTCCGCTTCGACCTGCTCGAGGATTTCGTCGTCGCGTTCCAGCGTCACCTGCCGGCCCTGCACCCGAATGCGACTGCGGCAACCGAGGCCGATGATCGAGTAGCGCCCCCATTTCTCGCCGCCCTGCACCGATTCGAACAGGTAACTGTAGGGCTCGTTGGCGAGCTTGAGGTAGACGCTGAGCGGGGTTTCGAGGTCGGCGAGCAGCTCGCGCGCGAGGGGGATGCGGTTACAGGTGGACGCGAGTTGTTCGAATTGTTCCAGTTTCATGAAGATTCACCAGGTCGTTGACGATGGACAAGGGGTTACGGCTGCGGGGATGGGGCTTCACCATCGCCAGCCGAATCTTGCCATCGGATTCAACACCTTGTGTTTCATGATATGGATCTAGAGGTAATTCTCGAGTTCGACGAAGGAATCTATCACAGCATCCGGGTGATAGTCACGGATGTCTTCGCCATGGTTGTAGCCGTAACTGACGCAGATGATCTGGAAACCGGCAGCGCGCGCGGCCTTCACGTCGCTCATCGAATCGCCGAGCATCAGCGATTCCTCGGGCGATACTTCCAGCCGCTCGCAGGCAGTCAGCAGGGGCAGCGGGTCCGGCTTCTTGCGCGGGGTGTCGTCGCCACAGATGATGGTCTCGAAGATATCGTGGATACCCAGATCGCGCAGGATCGGCAGCGTGAATTCCGCCGCCTTGTTGGTCACGCAACCGAGACGGTAGCCCTGCTGCTGCAGATAGGCCAGGCCCGGTTCCACGCCCGGATACAGGTAACTGCGCTCGGAGGTGTTCTCGGCGTAGAGATCACGGAAGATGGGTAATGCCTGCTGATAGCTCTCCTCGTCCGGCTCGCCGTCGAGGCTGCCCGTGAGGGCGCGCTTGACCAGTCGCTCGACGCCGTTGCCGACCCACTCGCGCACCTTCGCTTCGCCCCAGGGCTCGCGGCCGAGCTGTTTCATCATCTCGTCCACGCAGTAGGCGAGATCCGGCACGCTGTCCACCAGCGTGCCGTCCACATCGATCAGGATCATCTCGGGCTTGCGGATGCCCGAGTCAGCGGATTCCGTCATCTCAGACCTTGGCCAGCTCGTCGCGCATCTGCTTGACGATGCTGTCATAGACATGGGGATCGGAAGCATTGGCGCCGCCGAAGATGCCGGAACCGGAAACGAACATGTCGGCACCGGCCTCGGCGATCTCGGCGATGTTGTCCACCTTGACGCCACCGTCGATTTCGAGCCGGATGTCGTAGCCGGATTCATCGATCAGCCGGCGCGCCTCGCGCAGCTTGCCCAGGGTAGCCGGAATGAAGCTCTGTCCGCCGAAGCCGGGGTTCACCGACATCAGCAGGATCACATCGACCTTGTCCATCACATACTCGAGGTAATCCAGCGGCGTGGCCGGATTGAACACCAGGCCGGACTTGCAGCCGAGATCGCGGATCAGGGACAGGCTGCGGTCGATATGCTCGGAAGCCTCGGGATGGAAGGTGATGTAGCTGGCACCGGCCTTGGCGAAGTCGGGGATGATGCGATCCACCGGCTTGACCATCAGGTGCACATCGATGGGCGCGGTAACACCGTGATTGCGCAGGGCTTCGCAGACCAGCGGGCCGATGGTCAGGTTCGGCACGTAATGATTGTCCATGACATCGAAATGCACGACATCGGCGCCGGAAGCGATAACATTGTCCACTTCCTCGCCAAGACGCGCGAAATCGGCGGAGAGAATGGACGGAGCGATCAGATAATCAGCCATAACAGGTTCCCCAAACTGGATTCAAAAGTGTAAGACGGCGCAATGTACACGAATCGACGGCCGATTTCAGCCCGCAGGCACACAAAGGCGGCATATTAACCCCACGCATTCACTGGAGTTGTTGTGCAGGCTGCGGTTACCATGCCTGACTCGAAACGACTCTCGGAGGTATCTCGTGATGGGAATCTATCTGGCCCTGCATGTGTTGTCGGTGGTGATCTGGGTAGGTGGCATGTTCTTCGCCTGGATGGTCCTGCGCCCGGTCGCAGCCGATCAGCTGGACCCACCGCCGCGGCTGAAGCTCTGGCGCGGCGTGTTCGAGCGCTTCTTCCCCTGGGTCTGGGTCGGCATCGCGCTGATCCTGTTCAGCGGCAGCATGATGATCATCGAAACCGGCGGACTTGCGGCGACCTCCACCTCGGTGCGCAGCATGATCACCCTCGGCAGCATCATGATGCTGATCTTCTTCCATGTGTATTTCGCGCCCTTCAAGCGCATCCGGCGCTGCCTCGACGAAAGCGATTTCCCGGGTGCCGGCAAGCAACTGGCCACCATCCGCCGGCTGGTCGGCATCAACACGCTGATCGGTCTGATCACCATTGCCGTGGCCACGGCAGGCAAGTACTACCTGGTCTGAACCGCGGCCGGACGCAAGAAGGCCGGGCATTGCCCGGCCTTCTCCGCTGCTTTATCTGGTTGGAACCCCTAGCGCAGCGAATCGATGTAAGCCGCCAGGTTCTCGATATCTTCGTCGGTCAGGCTGGCCGCCATCGCGTTCATGGTCGGGTTCTTGCGCTTGCCGCTGCGGAAATTGGTCAGGTTTTCCTTGATGAAAGCGGCATCGCGTCCCTTCAGCCTTGGATAGGTCGGAGGGGTGCCCACCGCTCCGGCCCCATGACAGCCGATGCAGCCCTTGGCCGCAAAAGTCGCCTTGCCCTTGGCGGGATCTCCGGCCGCCATGGCCTGTGCAGAGACGATCAAGGCCGCAGCCATGACAACAGTGGACAGAATTTTCATAGATTGCTCCTCGATGAACGGTAAAATGGGCAAGCGGGAAATGGCTTGCCAAGACTGCCCTGCATTGTTACAAAGCCGCCTGTTTTTGTAAACATCGCGTATCCTAGCAGCTTTCTCTGAATTCACGCTGAACCCCATGAAACCCCGATGAAATCCTTCCAGGAATACAACCGCATCATCCGCCAGGACATGACCCTGCACACCCGTCAGCGCGACCGGGAGCTGGTGCTCAAGACCACCTGGGGGCTGTTCTCGCCCAAGGCCATCGACGCCGGTTCACAGATGCTGCTGGATTTCATCGACATCGAACCCGACCACGACTGCCTCGACCTCGGTTGCGGTTACGGCATTCTCGGACTGACGCTGGCCAGCTGGGCGCCTCGGGGGCAGACTCTGCTGGTGGACAAGGATTTCGTTGCCGTCGAATACAGCGAGAAGAATCGCCTGCTCAACCACATCGACAATGCCGAATGCCAGCTCAGCAACGGCTTCGATCATATTGCCGGCGACCGCCGTTTCGACATCATCGTGTCCAACATCCCCGCCAAGGTCGGCAAGGAAATGCTCTATATCTACCTGTTCGACGCGCTGAAATATCTGAAACCCGGCGGTTCCTTCTACATCGTCACCATCACCGGCCTGCGCCAGTTCTTCAAGCGCGGCTTCCAGGAAGTATTCGGCCACTACGAGAAGATCAAGCAGGGCAAGACCTACACCGTCGCCCGCGGTATCAAGCCGGAATGAAAAAAGGCGACCCGAAGGTCGCCTTGAAATTCGCCGTTATGACATATCGGCTCACTGCCGCGGAGCAGGCGGAGCCGGGGGCTGCTGCTGCGGCATGGCCTGCGGAGCAGGTGCCGGCGGCTGATAACCGTAGGGACCATAGCCCCAGTAGGGGTTGTAGGGGTTATAGGGCGCGCGACCCCAGGGACCGCCGTCATAGCTATAGGCATTGCCATAGTAACGGGTATCGTTGTAGGCGTTGCCATAGTAGTCGCCGCTGCCGTAGCCGCGGGTGTCCAGGTTGGTATCGGCATTGATATCGGTATCCGCATCCATGTTGCCGCGTCCCTTGGCTCGGAAGTTCATCTCGAACTCGCCGGAACCATCACCGCGACCACGACCGCGTCCCGTACCACGTCCATTTCCACGGCCATAGTAATCGCCATAGCCACGGCCATATCCGCTTCCATCGCCATAGTAATTGCCATAACCATAGGTGTTGCTGTCGTTGTTGTCCCACCAGGCTGCACTGGCAGCACCCGCCATGCCCAGTGTTGCTACAACTGCAGTTGCCATCATCAGTTTCTTCATCTCTCACTCTCCCGTTGGATGGTTGGCCATAGGCATCGCCATCTGGCTGGTTTCAATCCGGCGACCGATGGGAATACCAGCTTTTACGGCACTCGGTCGCCATCCTGTTTTATGGGTTATATCCCATTAAGACGGAAGAAGAAAGCCTTTGGCCTCGGCAGAAAACAGTATTTCAGAATATTCTGATCTGGATCATGAGCGAGTCTGCAGCATCCGTTTCAGATGCTCGACACTTTGTTCCGCCTGCTGCCGTGATGCAGCCAGACAATTGATGTGCCCCATCTTCCGACCGGACCGGGCTTGCTTCTTTCCATAGAGATGCAGGCAGGCGTCCTCGATTTCAAGCACCGACGCCCAGTCCGGTTCCCCCTGCTCCGGCCACAGGTCGCCGAGCAGATTGAGCATGGCCGCCGGCGTCTGCAGCTGCAGGTTACCGGCCGGCAGCCCGCAGATCATGCGCAGCTGCAGCTCGAACTGGGAGCAGTGACAGGCATCCTGGGTGAAGTGACCGGAATTATGCGGCCGCGGTGCGATCTCGTTGACCAGAAGTTCGCCGTCGCTGGAGACGAAAAACTCGACCGCCAGCACGCCGATATAGTCGAGTCCGTCGGCGATGCGCGTGGCCGCGTCTCGAGCCTGCGCGGCCAATGCCTCGTCCACCGCTGCCGGCACCAGGCTCACATCGAGTATGCCACCGGCATGACGGTTCTCGGCCAGCGGAAAACAGCGGCTGCGGCCCCGGGTATCGCGCCCCAGCACCACCGACAGCTCCAGCGCCAGATCGATCTTCTGTTCCAGCACGCAGGGCACGCCGAGCTCGGCGTAGCCCCTCCGCGCAGCCTCGGCATCGGCGCAAACGATCTGTCCCTTGCCGTCATAGCCCAGGGTAGCGGTCTTGAGAATGGCCGGGTAGACAACCTGGTCGAGCCGCTGCAGATCGCTGTCCTGCTGCAGGGAGATGAAGGGCGAGGTCGGCAGCCCAAGCTCGCGAATGAAGCGTTTCTCGCGGATGCGGTTCTGCGCGACCGCAAGGGCATCGGCAGAAGGATGCACCGGGCAGCTGTGGGCCAGGCGATCCAGGGCCTCGGCCGGAATATTCTCGAACTCGGTGGTGATCACTGCGCATTGTGCGGCCATGCGATCCAGGGCGGAGGGATCCCTGTAGTCGGCGCAAAGATGCTCGCTGGCCAGGCTGCCCGCCGGGGAATGCGGATCCGGGTCCAGCACCATCACCTCGTAGCCCATCTCGCGCGCGGCACTGGTGAACATGCGACCGAGCTGGCCGCCGCCGAGAATGCCGATCCAGCTGGGCGGGAGTATAGCCATGATGTCAGCTGGCGGGCGGCAGGGTCATCGCGTGCACCGCCTGCTCCTGCTCCCGGCGGAAAGCCTCGAGCCGCCGGCGCAGTTCCTCGTCCCCATTGGCCAGCATGGCCACGGCGAACAGAGCGGCATTGACCGCACCCGCCTCGCCGATGGCGAAGGTCGCAACCGGGATGCCCTTCGGCATCTGCACGATGGAGAGCAGGCTGTCTTCGCCCTTGAGGTAGCGTGATGGCACCGGTACGCCGAGCACCGGCACCGTGGTGAAGGCCGCCAGCATCCCCGGCAGATGGGCAGCGCCCCCGGCGCCGGCGATGATGCAATCGAAGCCCTGCTCGCGCGCCCCCTTGGAGAACTCGGCAAGCAGGTCGGGGGTTCGATGGGCGGAGACCACCTGGGCGTGGCAATCCACGCCGAAATGCTCGAGCCTTTCCACCGCCAGCTTCATCACCGGCCAGTCGCTGTCGCTGCCCATCACCACGGCGACGCGCGGTCTGCTGTGTTCGCCTTGTGCCATGCGGTTCCTCCGTTTGCCCAGGGGGCGGGAAAAAACCGGGCATTGTACCGATTTTGCGGCACAAGATAAGGCCTTTTTGCCATCGGGAGTGTTCTTCCTATCCAGTTTGGGATAGAATCTCGCCCCTTTTTTCACCGCCCGGAAGCTGTCCGACATGAGCCAAGCCGTTCAGGAAACCCATCTCGATCTGCCGCTGGTCGCCCGCGGCAAGGTGCGCGACATCTACGAGATCGACGACCGCCACCTGCTGTTCGTCACCACTGACCGCATTTCCGCCTTCGATGTGGTCATGCCCGACCCGATACCCGGCAAGGGCGAACTGCTGACGCGGATCTCCAACTTCTGGTTCCACAAGTCGGGGAACCTGGTTCCCAACCATCTCAGCGAGATGAACCTGCGCGATGTCCTCAACCCCGATGACTACGAACGGCTCAAGGACCGCGCGATCGTCGTCAAGCGGCTGCGCCCGTTGCCGGTGGAGGCCATCGTGCGCGGCTACCTGATCGGCTCGGGCTGGAAGGATTACCAGAAGACCGGCAAGGTCTGCGGCATCGAACTGCCCCCCGGCCTGCAGCAGGCCGAGCAATTGCCGGAAGCAATCTACACCCCCTCCACCAAAGCCGCCGTCGGCGATCACGACGAGAACATCGATTTCGAACAGACGGTGGAGCTGCTCGGTGCCGAACGCGCCGAGGAAGTACGCCGGGTGAGTCTGATGCTGTACCAGCTGGCGGCCGACTACGCGCGACCGCGCGGCATCATCATCGCCGACACCAAGTTCGAGTTCGGCCTCGACGAGAACGACCGCCTGGTGCTGGCCGACGAACTGCTGACCCCGGATTCCTCCCGCTTCTGGCCCGTCGACCAATATCGCGTCGGCGAGAGCCCGGTCAGCTTCGACAAGCAGTTCCTGCGCGACTACCTGGAATCCCTGGACTGGGACAAGAAACCGCCGGCACCGCACATTCCGCCCGAGATCATCGAAAAGACCCGGCAGAAATATCAGGAAGCCTACGATATCCTGACCTCGGAGCCGGAAAGCTGAGATGGTCTACGCCGACAAGCAGAAGAAGGTCACCGAGGACTGCGTCCGTTCCGCCAACCTCGACTACTGGATCATCGGCGGCGAAGGCCCGCGCCTGCGCCCGAGCAACTGGCCCGAGCGCATTGCCTCCACCTTCATGGGGCTATCCCAGTTCGCCCGCCAGCGCAAGATCGTGTCCCAGTGCGTGGCGCCGATCCACCACAACGGCCGTCCCTGCCTGAAGGTACGCAAGGCCTTTCAGCAAGGCTGCAGCGAGGGCTGGAACTACATCCTCGATTTTGCCCGAAGCAACGGGTTGAGCATCGTCGACAACCAGGGACTGCCCTGGATCGAGGACATCCCGGCCCAGGCCCACAATCCCCTCGGCGACCTGGCCGAACCGCCTCGCTGATCCCCGCCCGACCGATCCCGGCAGCCGTGCCAATCCGGACCGGCTGTACTATGATCCAGGAATAATAACGAGCCGGGGGCATTCGATGCGGGCATTCAAGGCAGTATTTCGGCGTTTCGGCATCTGGATCGTTTTATTCGGCCTGCTGTTGCAGCCCCTTCCCGCCCTGGCCGCCGAAACGCAGCGCATTGCCCTGTTCATTCCCGAATACTCGGCCTTCTGGACAAGGCTGGCGGAATTCACCCGCGCCGCGGCCGAGGATCTCGAGGTTTCCTTGCAGGTCCATGCTTCCGGACCGCCCCGCGGCGAGGCCCAGAAGACCCGCATGCTGGAACAGGTCGACGGAGCCCTGCAGCAGGGTGTCGACGGCATCCTGTTCCTCAATTTCCAGGGTATCGGCGAGCAGATCCTGCGCCGCGCCCAGGCCGCGGGCGTGCCGGCGCTTTTGATCAATACCGGCCTCGACGATCCCAGCCTGCAACCCCGCGCCCAGTACCCGAAGTGGATCGGCAGCATCCTGCCCAACGACCGCGAAACCGGCCTGCGACTGGCCACCAGCCTGATTGACGAAGCAAGGCGCAAGGGTGCGCAGCGCTTTCGCATCTTCGCCTTCACCGGCTATGAAAACGAGCTGTCCCACCAGCGTCGGCTGGAGGCCCTGAACGCCCTGGTTCAGGCCCGCGACGATGTCGAACTGGTGGCGCAGATCCGCAATACCCGCGACGGCGACGAGGCCGGGCCGCAATTGCTGTCCGCGCTGCAGCAACATCCCGACATCAACATCGTCTGGAGCTACAAGGATCCCCTCGCGCTGCAGGCAGGCAAGGCCCTGCATGCCACGCCCCCACCAGGCATCGACCCGAATGCCATCTCCATCGGCGGCATCGACTGGAACCCGGCCGCCCTCAAGGGCATACGCGACGGACTGCTGGATCTGGATATCGGTGGCCATGTGCTCGACGGCGCCCAAGGCCTGGTCTTGCTGTCCGACTACCTGGCCGGCTTCGATTTCGCCGAGGAAGGGCTGCTGTTTCCAAGCAGCATGTCGATCGCGCGGCGCAGCAACATCGAACCACTGATCACCCTGTTTGGCGATCCCCGCGCGATCGACTTCCGCCAGCTGAGCAAGCGCTACAACCCCGGCATGAAGCAATACCGCTTCGATCTCGACAGCCTGCTCACCAGCCGCAATCGCCCGGTACTGAAACTGACCCCGGAGCAGCAGCAGTGGCTCGAGCAACACCCGCGCATAAGGATCGGTGCTATGGACAGCTGGCCGCCCTTCGATTTCGTCGACCCCCGGGGCCAGCCAAGCGGCATCGGTGCCGATCTGGTCCGGGAGCTCAATCGTCTGCTCGGTGGTCGCCTGAAGCTGGTCAGTGGCCAATGGAAAAATCTCTACCAGCAGACCCGCGAGGGCAAGCTTGACGCCCTGCTCGACCTGACGCCCAAGCCTTCACGGGAGAAGGATTTCCTGTTCACCCGGTTGTACCAGGATGTGCCTCATGTCATCGTCGCCCGCGACAAGACGGAATTCCTGGCCGACGAAGAGGCCCTGCGTGGCAAGACCCTGGCGCTGGAGCAGGGTTTCGGCAATGTCGAGTACTTCCGCCGCAACTACCCTTCGGTGCAGCTCAAGCTGTTCCCCGATACCCTGGCCGCGCTGGAAGCCGTATCACGCGGTGACGCCGATGCCTATGCCGGCAACCGGGTAGTGGCCCTTTACCTGATCGACCGGGAAGAGCTGTCGAACCTGCGCGTACATGGCCGCCTCCGCAAGGGGGGCTCCCGGCTCGCCATCGGCGTGCGGCATGACGCCCCCCTGCTGCGCGACATTCTAGAACAGGCCCTGCGCCAGATCGGCGAACAACGCATCCAGCAGATCGCCCGCAAGTGGATGTTCAGCCAGCAGACCGACTATCAGGCACCTCCGCCACCCCTGTCCCTGACCCCGGAAGAACGCGCATGGCTGCAGGCTCACCCGCGCATCCGCCTCGCTGTGGACATCAACTGGGAACCCATGGAATACATCGACAAGAACGGCCGCTACAAGGGGCTGTCATCGGATTTCATCCACTATTTCGAGCGCCAGCTCGGCATCCGTTTTGAACCACCTCCGCGCATCGGCTGGCAACAGGTGATCGAACGGCTGAAGAAAAGGGAGCTGGATATCGCGCCACTCGTACTGCGCACCCCGGAACGCGAGAAATTCCTCGACTTTACCCAACCCTACTTGTCCTTCCCGGTGGTACTGTTCACCCGCAACGACAGTGCCGCACTCGGCGGCATGGAAGACTTGCGCAACAAGCGCGTCGGCGTGGTGCGCGGTTATGCCCTCGCCGAACTGGTGCGTCGCGACTACCCCGACATGAAGCTGATCGAGTTCGACGACAACGAAAGCGGCTTCAATGCCCTCGCCCTGGGTCGCATCGACGCCTTCATCGACCTGCTCGCAACCGGCGCCTACCTGATTGCCGAGAAAGGGCTGAGCAACATCCAGGTCGCTTCGCTCACGCCCTATGGTCACGACTTCTCGATGGGCGTGCGCAAGGACTGGCCGGAGCTGGTTTCGATACTCGACAAGGCCATCGCTGCCCTGCCGCCGGAGCAGAAGAACGCCTTCGTCCACAAGTGGCTGAATGTTCGCTTCCAGCAGAAGGTGGACTACCGGCTGGTGTTCTGGGTCGTTGCCGTGGCGCTGATCATCGTGGCGCTGATCGCCTTTCGCGCCTGGGAGATGTCCCGCATCAACAGCCAGCTGCAGGAAAGCCGGCGACGCCTGGCCCTGTCCCTGCGCGGCGCCCGTCTCGGCACCTGGGAGCTGCACCGCCAACCCGACGGCGAAGAGTGGATCGACTGGGACGAGGAGTTCGCCACCCAGCACGGTCTGCCCGGAGCGGCTGAGCAGCAACCGCTGCAAACCTTCCTGGAACAGATCGACAACAGCCACCGCAGCTGCATACGCCGCGCCCTGCAGGCCTGTATCGACGGCCAGCGCGATGAACTGCACATCGAATACGCCTGCGGCAATGGCAAGCGATGGATCTTCAACCAGGGGCAGGTCTTCGAGCGCGGCGACAGCCACCGCCCCCTGCGCATGGTCGGCATCAGCCAGGACATCACCGAACGGGTCGAGGCCAGCGAGGCGCTGCAACGCTCAAGCGAGTTCAAGAGCCAGTTCCTCGCCAACATGAGTCACGAGATCCGCACGCCGATGAACGCCATCGTCGGCCTTGGGCACCTGCTTTCGCGAACCCGCCTCAGCGCCCAGCAATCCGGCTATGTGCACAACCTGCAGTCCTCGGCCCAGTCGCTGCTGTCGCTGGTCAACGACATCCTCGACTTTTCCAAGATCGAGGCCGGGCATCTCGACATCGACCGCATCGAGTTCGATCTGGAAGAACTGCTGGCCGATCTGGCACGGCTCAACGCCCTGCGCATCGGCGACAAACCGGTGGAATTTCTCTATGACATTCCGCCCGAGGTGCCGGTGCAACTCATCGGCGATCCCTTCCGCATCAACCAGATCCTCACCAACCTGGTATCCAACGCCATCAAGTTCACCGAACAGGGCAGCATTATCC
>WGBK01000361.1 GCA_015494335.1 Gammaproteobacteria bacterium
GGGAAAACGGGTGGGCCGGACGGCCCGGAAATCAGCGCTTGTCTTCCGGTTTATTTGCCGGACTCTGGCTCTGCTCCATTTCCTTCTGGCGCTGCTGAAACCGTTTCAGAGCCTGCTCCATCTCGCGGTCGATGCGCTCCAGTACCGCCTTGCGATGCTGTTCGGCCCGCTTCATGATCTCGGCCAGTTGCTCGGACTGGTATTTCTGATAGCGCGCGAAATCCCGGGCATATTGCTCTGCGGCCTTGCGGTCGCGGTCCATCATTTCCTGGATGAACTTCTTGCGTTCCTCGAAGCGCTTGCGGATTTGCTCCTCGGTCAGCGGCTCCGGCGGAACCAGCTGCTGCAGTTCTTCCGGGGTCGGGAAGCGAGGCGTCATCGGCGGCGCATTGTCGATGGCGACCGGCGGTTCCGGCATTGCCGGCGGCGCGAACCGGCGTTTCGCCGGAGCCGGAGGCGGGAAGGGCATGCCATTGTCCATCATGCGTGGCATCGGCGGCTGACCGCCCGGGCCGTAAGGTGCTTGCGGTTGTTGAGCTTGGGCCGGTAGCGAGAGACCGACCAGGGCCGCCACGGCGGCCGGTACAAAGCGTTTCTTGTTCATGCGTGTTCTCCCTGGCTGCAGTGAATACAGTCTTCTATTTGGCATGAATTATGCCACAGACCGCCGTTTCACGCACCCGGGGGACTCAGCCATCTTCCTCTTGATGCCGCCTCGTAGCGGGCAACTGCATCTGCTGATGACTTCAGGTTCCCTGTCATGTCAACCGTGTGAGGAGTTTTTCCTCATAGGGTGAAAGAGACGAACCGGACCGGATGCGACCCACCAGGTCGGGATTGGCGATGAAGCTGCGCCCGAAGGCCGTCAGGTCGATGTGCCGTTGGCGCAGGTCGCTCTCCGCTGTCTCGGCGGTATAGCCGCCGCAGCCGATGACGGTGCCGGCATAGCGCTTGCGCACATAATCGACGGGTCGACCTCCTCCCAGGTAGTCGTAGTGCTGGCTGCCGTCGAAGGCCGCCACATGGACATAGGCCATCGGGCGCCGGTTCAGTGCCTCGAGCAGGTAATCGAATGCCGCCTCGTCGCCGGCGACGTATTCGAGATTGACATAGGCTTGGGGGGACAGGCGAATCCCGACCCGATAGGGGCCGATGGCCGAGACCAACCGGTCAACCACCTCAAGCGCGAAGCGGGCACGGTTTTCCGGCGTCCCGCCGTATTCGTCGCTGCGCCGGTTGGTCTGCTGATGAAGGAACTGGTCCACCAGGTAGCCGTTGGCTCCATGCAGCTCTACCCCGTCGAATCCGGCCGCCATGGCATTCTGTGCCGCCTCGGCATACTGGATTTGTACCCGTGCAATGTCCTCTGCGTCCATCGCCCGGGGGTCTTCGTAATACAGGTCGCGCGCTCGCGGCAAGGACCCTTCCATCGCAACGGCGCTGGGCGCCATGGGGCGCGTACCGGTGTAATGGCTGTGGGCCAGACGGCCTGTGTGCCAGAGCTGGCAGAAGATGCGGCCGCCTGCCTCGAGTACGGCGTCGACCACCCGCTTCCAGGCCTTGATCTGAACATCACTATAGATCCCCGGCGTGCCGGGATATCCCTGCGCCTCGGGCGCGATCAGGGTGGCTTCGGTGATGATCAGGCCCGCGTCGGCACGGGCCCGGTAGTAGTCCACCGATGCAGGGATCGGGGCCAGGTCCGCATCGGCGAAGCAGCGTGTCATGGGGGCCATGACGATGCGGTTGTTCAGCACGAGCCCACCGGGGAGTTCGTATTTCGACAACAGTATGGATTCGTCCATCACCGTTCAGTCCCTGCCGAAGATCTTCTGGGTCATGATGAGCCCGGGGCAGATGCCGAACGCCGCCGCGAACAGGTTGAACACCGGCACCGTGTACAGAAACCAGTGCACCCGGTCGAAGCCCGTGAGCCAAATGCCGATCAGGATGATCATCGCCGTGTTGAAGAAAAAGAACCGCATCGCCTTGCTGGCCTTTGCTATTGCCATTTTCGTCCTCCTGCCCGGTCATAAATACCAGGAATTTCGAATGATGTTGTCACGGGATGTGACAAGAGGGAGTCTAGGCCTGGCCAACATTAACAACAATGGCTGCTTCTGTTACCGTTAAGTTGCCAAATATGTAACCAATAACGAGGATATGAGCCAAATCAGACGCATGCGGGTGTTCGTAGAGGTGGTGGATACCGGCAGTTTCTCCGGGGCCGCAAAACGCCTGGGGGTTGCACGGTCGGCCATCAGCCGGCATGTGGCAGCACTCGAACAGGCATATGGAGTTCGCCTCCTGAACCGCACTACCCGACGCCTGAGCCTGACTGAGGCCGGTCGTATCTATTACGAGAGCTGCGTGCGTATTCTCGCGGAGTCCGATGCGGTGACCTTGCACATGCAACAGTTGCAAGAGCTGCCTGCTGGCACCTTGAGAGTGGCTGGGCCTACCAGCTTCGGTCCGCAATTGGCAACTCTGGTACAGCGGTTTCATGAACAATATTCCGGCGTCACCGTGGAGCTGCGGCTCGATGACCGGGTAATCGACATGGTGGAGGAAGGGATCGATGTCAGCGTGAGAATAGGGTGGCTGGAAGATTCGCGGCTGATCGCCCGTCGTCTGTGTGAGGCTGACCGGATTCTCTGTGCATCGCCTGCGTATCTCGAACAACATGGCCGCCCACGGATACCCTCTCAGCTGACGGCACATAAATGCATTGTCTTTTCCCTGTTGCCCACGCCCTGCCAGTGGCAATTCACCCGCCGTAACCAGCGCGAAACCATTCATATTGGCAGTCGCCTCCGGACCAACAGCAGTATCGCCCTGCGGGAGCTGGTGAAAAGTGGTGCCGGTATTGCCCCCCTTTCCCGTTTTCTGGTACGGGAAGATATCCGTACGGGACAGCTGGAGCAGCTGTTGCCTGAATATGACTGCGGAAGCGCCGGCATCTATGCCGTTTATCAGGATCGGCGTTACCTGCAGCCCAAGGTTCGTCTTTTCATCGAGCTCATGGAAAAAGGAATGCAGTCACTTCTGTAACATCAAGCGATTGCCATTGAGCTTGACTAGACCGACCGGTCCACTATACTGTGTGGCATGAATCTTCCTGTGGACACAAAGGCGCGCATTCTACATGTGGCCCGCGATCTCTTTCACGGTCGCAGCTATGCCGACGTGGGTATCAAGGAGATTTGCGATCTTGCCCGGGTGCAGAAAGGCAGTTTTTACCATTTCTTCCCTTCCAAGCAGGATCTGGCCATGGCCGTCATCGACGACATGGCCGATGACTGGGCGCATGGTTTTGTCGCCGAAGCCTTCGACAGGGATCTGCCGCCGCTCGAACGACTGGATTACCTGATCGATGCGGCCTACTACTGGCAAAAAGCCGCCAAGGACCTGGAAGGCCGAATGCCGGGCTGTCTGTTTGGCAACCTGGCGCTTGAGGTGAGTACCCGCGACGAGGTCTTGCGGGCCAAACTCAATGCGGTATTCGCCAAGGCCAGTTCGCGCTTCCGTGAAACTCTGGACGAGGCTATCGAGCAGGGCCTGATCGCTCCCCTGGATGCCGAGGCGACTGCACAAGCCATGTTGGCCTATCTCGAGGGAATGATTCTGCTGGCCAAAACCCGCAATGATCCGGAGGTGATCCGTGAATTGGGACCGGCCATCAAGACTGTGAGGATCGAATTGGCGGCCAATAACTGAGTTTTTTTGTGAGCAAACTAGACCGACCGGTCATCTATGTCCGAGTCTTTTATTTCAATCCGAGAGGAACGCAAGAATGAGTGAAAACACCCATACCCTGGATGCCAGAAACCTGAACTGCCCACTGCCCATCCTGAGGACCAAGAAGGCTATTGCCGGCCTGCAAGCGGGCGAGGTTCTTGAAGTACTCGCCACGGATCCGGGCTCTGTCAAGGATCTGGATGCTTTCTGCAGCCAGACCGGCCACGAGATGCTGTCGAGCAAGGAGAAGGATGGCGAGTTTCACTTCCGGATTCGCAAGGCCTGAACCAGTTCCGACAAACCCATCTGGCTTCAATAACTGAGGAGATTGCCATGAACAGTACCGCCCCCGTCGCACCCCCGTCCTATGAAGAACTCGACGCCTGGTTTGACCAGCGATTCGAGGAGAAAATGAAGCAAAGAGAAGCCGCCCATACCCCTTCGATGACCCTGATCGCCACCAAGGGCACCCTGGATATGGCCTATCCGCCCTTCATCCTCGCTTCCACGGCCGCTGCACTTGGCTGGGAGGTATCCGTCTTTTTTACCTTCTATGGACTGTCCCTGCTGAAAAAGGATCTGGACCTCAAGGTCACGCCACTCGGAAATCCAGCGATGCCGATGAAACTGCCCGAAGGACCCAGCTGGGTGCAAGGCAAGGAACTGCCCATTCCGACATCCTTCATGTCACTGTTCCCAGGATTCGAGGGCATGGCCACCAGCATGATGCGCAAGACCATGAGCAAGAAAGGCATTGCCCCCATCGAGGAACTGCGCGCCCTGTGTATCGAGGCCGAGGTCAAGCTGATTGCCTGCCAGATGACCGTCGATCTGTTCGAATATGGCAAGGACGAATTTATCCCGGAAATCGAGGAATGGGTAGGCGCGGCCAGTTTCCTGCCACGCGCGTTGACGGCGGATGTAAATCTTTTTGTCTGAAACCGTTCCGAGGTTTGCGTGGCATCCGCATCCAATAGAGCAGGCTGTTACATGAAAACTATTTTAGTTACTGGCGCGACGGGGTTTGTGGGTAGTCATGTCCTTGAGGCATTATCTTCGACGCCTGATGTGAAATTGGTTGCCGCGTGCAGAAATAGCGGTCGCCTTTTCCCCGGCTTTAATGGGCAGGTTCGAGAAGGAGATCTGCAGGATGACGGTTACCTGGAGTCCCTGTTCGAAAATGTGGATATTGTATGCCATGCTGCATCGTGGACTTCTCTGTACAACCACCGTAAGTTGTCGAAACAGCTGTTTCTGAACCCTTCGTTGAAGCTTATTGATGCGGCGTTTGCATCCGGAGTGAGCCGATTTCTGAATGTTAGCACCACCAGTGCAGCTTCGCCCGATACCTCGGTGGACGCGATGAGCCAAGGCATATGCCGGCCCTACTGGCCGCATTTGTGCAATGTGGTGGCGCTGGAAAACTACTTGCGCAAGCGAGCGTCAAGAGAATTTACCGTGGTCAATCTCAGGCTCGGTTTTTTGCCGGCCAGCGTTATTCTTTGGGCCTGTTGCCGATTCTGTTACCGCGACTCAAGACCCATCTGGTCCCTTGGGTGGCTGGGGGCCGGACCGCCATGCCGATAATCGATGGACGGGATATTGGGGAAGCATTCCGTTGTGCAGTGGTCGCCGAAGGTTTGTCGGGATATGAAGCTTTCAATATCGTCGGCCCCAGCGTGCCGAGCGTGAGACAAGTTATCGAGTACCTAAACGCCGAGTTTGGTTATCCCAAGCCGCATTTCAGTGTTCCTTTCCCGGTCGCCTTTGCGTTTGCCTGGTTGATGGAGGCGATCGATCCTGTGGTCCCTTGGGAGCCGCTCGTTACTCGCAGTATTATCCACTTGTTGCGGGAGGTTGATGCGGATAACAGTCGGGCTGCGGAGAAGCTGGGTTACAGGCCGCAGGTCGACTGGAAAGAAGCTGTTCGAATGCAGGTCGAGGAGATGGCGGTTCGACAGAAACGAGCCATGAGTATGGGGCGACCGGTGAAGTGAGTCCTTCAGGAATCCGCAGCAATCCCAAGGGGAAATGTGTCCTCAGATTTCATAAAGAGGACTTGTTCGAGTCTCCCTGTATTTGATCGCATTCTAACGTGGTCTGTGCAGAAAGAGATCAGCCATGAGGCGGAATCTAGCGTTCAGGGAGTCATGAGAAATCAGCTGTTGCTCCGGCAAAATGTTCAGGGAAAAATAACCGGTATCAGAGATCCTTGGTCATCTTTGAGTTGATCAGCAGCCGCTTTACCAGCGGAAGGCGTAGTTGACCTGGAAGATCCAGGCTTCCACATCGGGGAACAGGTCCTGGTTGCGCAGTTGGCCAACTGCCTCGGGCGGGCTGCCGTCGCCGCTTTGCAGGTAGTACTCGAGACGGACCGACCAGTCGTTGCCGAAGGGGTCGTTGTAGCCGTACTTGATGCCAAGTGTGCGGGTGGTCAGCTCGCCGAGCCGGTAGTCGGCCGAGGCATGGCGCGGCATTGGATCGGTATCGAGCAGGAAATATCGGTAGAAATCGGCGGCGGACTGTTGGTACCAGCGCAGGTGGGGCTGCAGGTATTGGCCATTGTCCTGCACGAAACGCCAGGTCAGGTCCAGGGTTTTCGAATCCACTCCCCAGTCGTCCGTCATCAGGCGCAGTGAAGTGGTGAGCACATCCTTGTTGGCAAAGGTTTTCTTGTACTTGCCGAACAGGCTGGTCTTGTTGCGGGTCCTGGGTCGACTCTCGTAGAGGATGCGCAGGGGTTCACCGGTGCTGCTGTCCACGACGGAGACGAACTTGTAGGGGTCGGTCATGTAGCCGTCGGCGGCGCTCAGGGAGAGGTTGACCTGGAACAGGCTGCTGCGGTCGATGATCTGGGTCACGCCCACCAACAGGTCGAGCACGGTGCGCGACTTGCCTTCGCCGCCTTCGCCTTCCTCGCCATCTCCCTCTCCACCTCCACTGTTGACGGCGTTCAGATCCATGATGCTCAGTGGCGTCGGCGTACCGCCGGTGGGTTCGATGGAGTCGATTTCGAGGTTGCTGCCGATGTCGAAACGGGTATTGCGCTGGTTGGTTTCCGTGCTCCAGCCGGCATTGCCGGACAGGGACAGGAAGTCCTGCTCGATGGAGATGTTGGCGCCCAGCTTGAGCCGGTCGAAGCGGTTCAGGGCCCGGTCCAGGCTGATACCGAGGGAGCCGCGGGCATCGCGGAAGGTGGTGTCCTTCGGTGTCTCGTTGGGATCGATGGTGTAGGTGTCCTTGCCGGAGGGGCTGGTGAAGGTCTGCGGTTGGGTGCTAGGGACCGCGCCATTGGCGGAAGCGCCGGTCAGTGCGTTGAGGGTCAGTTTGAGCCCCAGGCTGTCGGTCTCGTTAAGCGCCTTGTTCGCACTGATGACTGGTTCGACCACCGATACGCGATCGGTTTCGGAATAGACCAGCACGGCGGTTTCCATGTCCCAGGCCGATTCGGCATGGACCGGGTTGCCGATCAGGCTGGCGCTGGCCGCGGAGAGCAGGCCGGTGATGCGTTTCATGGTCATTGTAGTTACAACTCCAGAGTTTCCCTAGTTACAGCCGCAGCCGCCGCCGGCAAAGCCCTGGCCACCACTGGAAGCTTCCTTGCTGAAGTAGATGTGCTCGTCCAGCGACAAGTCCAGCGCATCGGCGTCCATGGCCATCTCGGGTCGAGCGAGCTCGCCGCGTTGCCAGGGCTTGACGCCGAGACTGGAGCATGCGGAAAGCAGCAGCAGGCTGGCGATCAGGATTCCGAATCGTGTTTTCATGGCTGTTTCTCGATCAGGTTGCGGATTTCTTCCTCGATCCGGGCCGTCTTGTCCGTGAAGAAACCGATGTGGCGGCTCACCGGCTTGCCGTCTTGGTCGATGAGGAAGGAGGTCGGCATGCCGGGCAGCTTGAATTCCTCGGCGGTGTGGCCGCTGGCATCATGGTAGATGGTGAAGTCGGCCGGGATCCGTTCGAGGAAGCGCAACATCGGCTTGCGCTCGCTGTCGAGGTTGATGGTGACGACCTCGAAGCGGTCGGAGGGGAATTTTCTCTGCAGCTGGTTCATCCAGGGGAAGGATTTCTGGCAGGGCTTGCACCAGGAGGCCCAGAAATCCAGGTAGAGCACCTTGCCGCGATACTGCTCCAGGTTGAAATCGCGAATGTCGCGGATATCGGCGGGCTTGCTCGCGGCTGCGGGCATGGACAGGAGCAGGCTCAGCAGCAGGCTGAAGGTGGTGAGACGTGCAAATCGGGTCATGTGGGTTGTTTCCTTGCAATTCCATGGCACCAATAATACGCGATGGAGTGTAAATGATTTGTTCAAAGATGGGATAATAGTACCAAATTATCCGACAGGTGGCAGGATCAGGCAGGCCTCGGTTCCGTTCTCGACGTTTCGCAGCCGCAGTTGCCAACCCATCTTGTCGGCGATCAGCTTCGAGATGTAGAGACCCAGGCCATAGCCGCCTCGGCTGCCGTGACTGACGCCGCGTTCGAAGAGGTTCTCGATCATGGCTTCGTCGATCCCATCTCCCTGGTTGCGGATGCACAGGGCATTCTTCTTCCAGACCATCTGTACGGTGCTGTGATTGCTGTGCCGAATGGCGTTGTCGAGCAGGTTGCCGAGCACCATCTGCAGCAATTCCTTGTGGGTGGTCCATTCGATGTCGGGGGGAATCTCCAGTTCAACCGATACATTCTGGCGCTGCCCTTGCGGTTTGCGCTGGTCGGCCAGTTCCTGTGCCAGCGACAGCAAGTGGATGGATTCGAAGTCCTTGTCGGGTCGATAATCTCGGGTGATGGCCAGCAGGGACCGGATCATCGCATCCATGTTCTGGCTGGAACGAAGAATCTTGCGGCTGTGTTCGACGATGGCCGGATTGTTGTCCAGGCTGGCGATGAGCTCGGCCGAGGTCTGGATCACGGTCAATGGGCTGCGCAGTTCGTGACTGGCCATGGCGGCAAAGGCGTGTTGTCGCTCCACGTATTCGTCCATCTTGCCAAGGTAGCGGTTAAAGGCTCGGGTCATCCGGTTCACCTCCGGGCTGGACCCCTCCGGATGCAGGTTGATGCCGCGGATGGAAGGGGCCAACTGGTCAATCTGGTTCGCAAAGCGTGCGACCGGTCGTATCAGGTGCCGTACCAGCAGGTAGGAGATGGCTGCAATGGTCAGCATCAGGATGATCCATGAGGCGCGCAGGAAGCGTCCGATTTCTTCCTCGGCCTCCTCGATATGCTGGGATTCGCTGGCAATGATGATTCGGTGCCCATCGAGCTGCTCGACCAGAACCGCATACAGGTGATCACCCTGTTCGATCACTCCGTCGAACCCCGGTTCAAGATTCCGCAGATAGGCAGGAACCGATGGGTCATCATCCAGCCAGATGCGTTGACCGGCTACGGAGAGGGGCTGGTACTCCGGGTTGCGTTGCCATTCTTCTTTCAGCAACTGCAACTCGGCATGGTTGCGTTCGCTGCCCAGTGCTCTTTCCAGGCGTTCGAATTTCTGTCCGGCCGCGACCAGCAGCAGAGTGACCAGCAGGCCCATGCTGAGGATCAGGGTCAGGGACAGGCGATAGCCCAGAGACAGTCTTAGTCTCCGGGACGGGTAGTGGCCTGAAGATTCAGTCGTCGGCGGCATCCGGATCGTAAAGGCGGTAACCGACGCCATGACGGGTATGCAGCAGGGGTTTGTCGAAGGGCTTGTCGATTTGCTGGCGGATGCTGTGGATGTGCACGCGCAGGGGATCGCCCTCGGGCGGATCGTCGCGCCAGACCTGCTCGACGATCTCGCGTTGCGGCACCACGCGGCTGGAATTGCGCATCAGCAGTTCGAGGATGCGGAAGGCCACGGGCTTGAGGTGCAGCGGCTTGCCGGCGCGACGCAGGCTGAGGCTCTGCGGGTCCAGTTCCAGGTCGGCCACGCGCAACAGCCCGGACTCCTGTTCCGCCGACCGCCGCATCAGGGCATTGACGCGGGCTTCCAGCTCGAGCAGGGAGAAGGGCTTGACCAGGTAATCGTCGGCGCCGGCCTCGAAGCCCTCGAGCTTGTCGTCGAGGGTGTCGCGGGCGGTCAGCATCAGAACCCGCTGGGCGGGTTTGCGGGCCTTCAGTTGCTGGCACAGGCTGACGCCGTCGAGGCCCGGCAGCATCAGGTCGAGGATGACGACATCGAAAGAGTCCTGCAAAGCGAGCTCGAGCCCGAGCGGCCCGGTGCAGGCGAAATCGACCACCGCGCCCTTGTGCTCGAAATAGAGCCCGATGTTGGCGGCGATGTCGTTGTTGTCTTCGACGACCAGCAGTTTCATGGGACTAGCTTACCCGATACCCGTTAACAGGCGGTAAGCGTTCACTGCCGGGTATCGCTTCAGCCGTTGGGATTGTGGCAGAGCACGCTGCTGTTGGTTTCGCCTTCCACCGCCATCAGGTCGAGATGATTCAGCACCTCGATGCTCGAGTCTTCCATTGCGCGTACCTCGCGCAGGGTGGTGTCGATGTCCCCGGCGGCATGGGCTTCCAGGGCCGCGCGGCCGGCGCGATGTACCTCGATGTGTGGCGCTTCCACTTCGCGGTAGCCCTGCAGCCGGGAGAAACAGTCCTTGCCGTCGCCCTCGTAATACCACTTGCCTAGGCGGCACTCGCTGTGATCGGCGAAGTCGTCGATGGACTTGTGAGAGTGCCCCATCAGCACGCGGTAGATCTCGAACTTGTAGACCAGGTGATCGATCTTGGCCAGTTCGACGAAGCCGCGCAGGGCGCTGGCGGCAATGGCACCCTCGGTGCGCTTGGACAGGTCGGCGGCGCCGAGGATGCTTTCGCTGGCGCGGGTGCCGACATCGGCCAGGCGGCGTGACTGTTCGGCCATCTGCACCATCTTGTCGGTGGTGTCCTTGGTGCCGCCCTGGATCTGCTGCACCTCGTTGGTGATCTCCTCGGTGGCTTCCTGGGTACGGCTGGAGAGGCCGCGCACCTCGTCGGCGACCACCGCGAAGCCGCGTCCGTGCTCGCCGGCCCGGGCGGCCTCGATGGCGGCATTGAGCGCCAGCAGGTTGGTCTGCTCGGAGATGCCCTTGATCAGCGTCACCACCTGATCGATGGCGGCCACGCGGTCGTTGAGCTGCTCGACATTGTTGACCGTGTTGTGGATGGTCTCGACCACGCTGTTGAGGTTTTCCACCAGCTGGCGCGTGCCCTGGTTGGCCTGGATCGAGACATCGGCGGCCTCGATGGCTGTATTCTTCTCCTCCTGCAGGAAGGTGGAGAGTTTCTGGAAGGAACCCTGCATCTGCCCGAGGCTGACGCCGAAGGTGTCGAAGTTCTCGAACAGACCATCCTTGAGACGGTTGGTGCGCTGCAGGTCGTCGATTTCCTGGCGACATTGCCTCAGTTGTTGATCGCGCTGCTCGAGTTCCTGTTGCAGGTTCTGGATCTGTTGTTGTAGTGCCTGGTTATCCTTTACCAACTGCTCCTTTTCGTTGTTGTCGAAAAAGTTGAATAATGCCATGGCAGTAGTATTTGCAGTAGTATTTATCGTTATGGAATGAAAGCAGATGCGTAGTGTAACGACATCGCGGCAAAAATCTTGAGTTTTTTCTTATCCGTCCGTCGGTTGGGTGCGGCTGTATTCGTCGGTGGCTTCGGGGCTATACTATGCGCCGCAAGAGGCCACCGGATACATCTTCCCGCAGCATGTCGCTCCTTCCCCGCATCGGTCACGGTTTCGATGTGCATGCCTTCACCGAGGGCGATGCGCTGGTGCTCGGTGGTCTGCGCATTCCCTTCGACAAGGCCTTTCTGGCCCACTCCGATGGCGATGTGCTGATCCATGCCCTGGTCGATGCGCTGCTGGGTGCCGTCGGGGCGGGGGATATCGGCCGGCATTTCCCGGACACGGATCCGCGCTACAAGGGCATGGACAGCCGCTTTTTCCTGCGCGAAACCCGGCGTCTGCTGGACGAGCGGGGCTATCGCCTCGGCAATGCCGATATCACGGTGATTGCCCAGGCGCCGAAACTGGCGCCCCACCTCGACGCCATGCGCGCCTGCCTGGCCGAGGGTTTGGCTTGCGATGCGACCCGCATCAATATCAAGGCCACCACCACCGAGCGCCTGGGCTTTACCGGCCGCGGCGAGGGCATCGCCGTGCATGCGGTTGCGCTGCTGGAGCCGAAGCCGTGACCGCAAGCGCTGCAAACCCCCGCGAGATGCCGCTGGGCCCGGTGATGCTCGATCTCGAGGGGACCGAGTTGAACGCGCCCGAGCGCAAGCGTCTGCTGCACCCCCAGTGCGGCGGCGTGATCCTGTTCGCGCGCAATTACGAGTCTCCGCAGCAGTTGCGGGCCCTGGTCGAATCGATTCACGGCTTGCGCCATCCCCGGCTGATCGTCGCCGTGGACCAGGAGGGTGGGCGGGTGCAGCGTTTCCGTGAGGGTTTCCAGAGCCTGCCGGCCCTGGGGCGTCTCGGAGATCTGTATGACCGCGAGCCCGAACGCGCCCTGGCCCTGAGCGAAACCATCGGCTGGATCATGGCCGCGGAACTGCGTCATCACGGTATCGACATCAGTTTCGCGCCGGTGCTCGACCTGGGGCACAAGGTCAGCAGCGTGATCGGCGATCGCGCCTTCCACACCCGGCCGGAGATCATCGCGCGGCTGGCCAACGCCTGGATCCGCGGCATGACCCGGGCCGGCATGGAAGCGGTGGGCAAGCATTTTCCCGGTCATGGCTCGGTACGCGGCGACTCGCACCACGAAATCCCCTTCGACAGCCGCAGCCTGGAGCGTATCGAGCAGCAGGACCTGCTGCCCTTTCGCCGCGTCATCGCTACCCACCTGGCCGGCATCATGATGGCCCATGTCATCTACGACCAGGTGGACCCGCTGCCGGCCGGCTATTCCCGGGCCTGGATTCAGGGCATTCTGCGCGGGCAGCTCGGTTTCGAGGGCGCGGTGTTTAGCGATGACCTGAGCATGAGCGGCGCGCAGTCGGTAGGCGGTTATCCAGAGCGCGCCCGCGCTTCTCTCGATGCCGGTTGCGACATGCTGCTGGTATGCAACAATCCGCAAGGCGCCGAGGAGGTGCTGGAGGCCCTGGGCGACTATCTCGACCCCGTGGCCCAGCTGCGGCTGGTGCGCATGCACGGCCGTCCCGGGCGTGTTGCCCCCGACCTCTATCGCCGCGAGGAATGGCTGCGGGCGGTGGCCCGGCTGCAAGGATTCATGCAGGCCTTCGAGACCGCCGACAGCGCCGACCTGTTCGATCCGACCACGGAGAAACTGCAATGAACGAAGTGCTCGCCTGGGCACAGAACATCCTGCCGCGCTGGCCCTGGGTCGGCTCGGTATTCCTCGTCGTGCTGGCGACGGTGGTTGCCAATTACATCGCCAGACGCCTGCTGGTCAAGCTGGCGCGGCGGCTCGGCCAGACCCGCACCCGCTGGGACGATGTGTTGATCGAGGCCGCGCGGCGCCCCCTGGGCTGGGGCATCTGGATCCTCGGCATCGGCTATGCCGCCGATGTGGTGCGCGACGCCACCGATGCGGCGCTGTTCGTCGGCGTCGACACCCTGCGCGAGATCGGCATCCTGGTGACCCTGGTGTGGTTCGTGCTGCGCTTCATTCGCGGCGCCGAACAGGAGATCATCGCCAGCGGCGGCGCGGGAGCGCTGGACCGGCATACTGCAGAGGCCATTGGCAAGCTGTTGCGGCTGTCGGTCATCATTACCGCGGTGCTGGTGATCCTGCAGACCCTGGGTTACAGCATCACCGGCGTGCTAGCCTTCGGCGGTGTCGGCGGCATCGCCATCGGTTTCGCGGCCAAGGATCTGCTGGCCAATTTCTTCGGCGCCATGATCATCTACCTGGACCGCCCGTTCCAGGTCGGCGACTGGATCCGCTCGCCGGACAAGCAGCTCGAGGGCACGGTGGAGAAGATCGGCTGGCGGGTGACGGTGATCCGCACCTTCGACAAGCGCCCGCTGTACGTGCCCAACGCGGTGTTCACCAGCATCATCGTCGAGAACCCGTCGCGCATGACCAACCGGCGCATCTACGAGACCATCGGTATCCGCTACGATGACATTGCGGTGATGGACGAGATCGTCGAGTCGGTGAAGAAGATGCTGCGCGAGGATCCGGAAATCGATACTTCGCAGACGATGATCGTCAACTTCAACAAGTTCAGCGACAGCTCGGTGGATTTCTTCGTCTACACCTTCACCAAAACCACCAACTGGGTGCGTTTCCACGAAATCAAGCAGCAAGTGCTGCTGAAGATCGCCGATATCATCCGCGACCACGGCGCCGAGATCGCCTTTCCGACCACTACCGTGCTGCTGCAGCAGCAGGAAACCGAATGCAATGACGCGGGAGAAGCGGCATGAACATCGACCAGGCGCTGACCCTGCACCGCGAATGCGCCGAGCAATTGTACGACCAGGCCGAGGTGGATGCCGCCATCGCCGAGCTGGCCGCCCGCATCTCACCCCGCTTCGAGGAGGAATTCCCGGTGCTGCTCTGCGTCATGAACGGTGGTCTCTACATGACCGCGCAACTGATGCGCAACTGGGAATTCCCAATGACCGTGGACTATGTCCACGCCACCCGTTACCGGCTCGCCACGCTGGGCCGCGACGTGTTGTGGAAGGCCTACCCGCAGACCTCGCTGAAGGATCGCTTCGTGATCATCGTCGACGATATCTACGATCAGGGCTACACCCTCAAGGAAGTGCGCAGCTGGTGCCTGAAGCAGGGCGCACGGGCCTGCGAGAGTGTGTTCCTGATTCGCAAGCAGCACCAGCGACCGCGTGCGGATATCGAGGCCGATCACGCGGCCCTCGAATGCGGCGATGTCTATGTCTACGGCTCGGGCATGGACCTGCACAGCCATTTCAGAAACCTTTCCGGCGTGTATGCCATACCGGCGGAGAAATCGGGGCGATAAAATGAACGGAAAACTGGCCATCATCGGCGGAACCGGGCTCTACTCGATGCTCGGAGGCTTCGAGACCCTTGGCCGCGAGGTCGTCAACACGCCCTTCGGCGAACCCTCTTCGCCGCTGGTCCACGTGGACTGCCCGGCCGGCGAGCTGCTGTTCCTGGCCCGTCACGGCTTCACCCATCGCATCCCCCCCCACTGCATCAATTACCGCGCCAATTTGTGGGCGCTCAAGGAGGCCGGCGTCGACCGGATATTCGCGGTCAATGCGGTCGGCTCGATGCGCGAGGATTGCCCGCCGGCCTCGCTGGCCCTGCCCGAGCAGCTGATCGACTACAGCTGGGGGCGCGAGCACAGCTTCTTCAGTGACGACCAGCAGCCGGTGGTGCATGTCGACTTCACCCATCCCTACAGCGAGACCCTGCGAAAGACATTGATCGAGGCAGGGAAAAAGGCGGGGCTGGATCTGGTACAAGACGCGGTGTACGGCTGTACCCAGGGTCCGCGCCTGGAAACGGCCGCCGAGATCCGCCGCCTGATGCGCGACGGCTGCGACCTGGTCGGCATGACCGGCATGCCCGAAGCGGCGCTGGCACGCGAGCTGGAGATGGACTATGTCTCCATCGCCGTGATCGCCAACTGGGCCGCCGGCTATCATCCGGGCGAGATCTCGATGGAGCAGATCCAGGCCGCCCTGCAGCAGGGCATGGGTCGGGTCGAGCAACTTCTCACGCAAGTACTGAAGGGGTAAGCATGCTGGAAGCACTGATCTTCGATGTCGACGGCACCCTGGCCGATACCGAACGCGATGGCCACCGCGTGGCCTTCAACCTGGCTTTCGAGGAAGCCGGACTGGACTGGCACTGGGACGAGCCGACCTACGGCGAACTGCTGGCGGTGACCGGCGGCAAGGAACGCATGAAGCACTACCTCGAAACCCACGACCGGCCCGAGCGCCATGAGCCGGATATCGACGAGCGGATCCGCGAACTGCACGCGCAGAAGACCCGGCACTATGTCGAATTGATGCGCCAGTCCCGCGTGCCCCTGCGTCCGGGCGTGCAGCGGCTGTTGCAGGAAGCCCGGGATGCCGGGCTGCGCCTCGCCATCGCCACCACCACCACGCCGCAGAATGTCACGGCCCTGCTGTCCAACACCCTGGGCGAGGACAGCCTCGACTGGTTCGAGGTCATCGGCGCCGGCGATATCGTGCCGAAGAAGAAACCGGGGCCGGATATCTACGAGTATGTGCTCGAGAAGATGAAGCTGTCCCCCGAACAGTGCCTGGCCTTCGAGGATTCGCGCAACGGCATCCTGTCCTCCCTGGGGGCTGGCCTGAAGACCCTGATCACCTACAACGGCTATACCGCCGATGACGATTTCGGCGGTGCGGCCCTAGTGATCGACCATCTCGGCGATCCGGACCGGCCTTCCGCCGAACTGCAAAAGCAGAAAGGCCGTGACTTCGTCGATGTGGAACTGCTGCGGGCACTGCACGGGTGAGCCGTATCGCGCAGAACTATTGCAGCGTCTGCGGCGAGAAAACCGTCTGCTGCGTGCCCGCGGGCGACAACCGCGAGCGAGTGGTCTGCGAGCACTGTGGCACCGTTCATTACAGCAATCCCAACAATGTCTGCGGCGCGATCCTGACCTGGCAAGGGAAGATCCTGCTGTGCAAGCGCGCCATCGAACCGCGTTATGGCCTGTGGACCCTGCCGGCCGGTTTCATGGAGAACGGCGAAACCCTGGCCGAGGCGGCCGCGCGCGAATCCATGGAAGAGGCCAATGCGCGCGCGCGTGAACTGAAGCTGTTCGGCGTATTCAGCCTGCCGCATATTTCCCAGGTCTATGTCATGTTCAAGGGCGAACTGGCTACGCCCGAGGTCTCGCCCGGCATCGAAAGCCTGGAAACGGCCCTGGTCGAACCCGAAGACATCCCCTGGGACGACTTGGCCTTTCCCGTGGTGCGCCAGTCGCTGAAACTCTACCTGCAGGATCCCGCCTCGGACCGGGTCCACAATGCCACCGCCATCCGCCACGAGGATGGCCGCATCGAGTGGCTTTCCAACTGAAGCGGACCGACTGAATCCGCGGAACTGCGACCGATTGTCGCGCGACAATTCGTCACTTTCGCGGCCGCAACGGATCCCTACACTGACCCCGTTTCCAGTAGTTACGGAGTCTTCCAGTGAACCCATCTGTACTTGCACCGAGCCTGGCCCTGCTGATCGGGCTGTATCCTTCCCTTTCCCCGGCAGCCGACCTGCCCGATGACGATATCGAGACCCTGGTGGTCACGGCCACGCGCGACGAACAGAAGGCGCTGGAAGTCGATGCCGGCATCGGCGTCAAGGGCGGCGACGAGATCGAGCTCGACGACGCAGCCTTGCAGAAGGAACTGCTGAATTCCCTGGCCGGCGTGCTGATCACCCAGACCGGATCGACCCTCGGTCACATGACCTCGATCCGCATGCCGATCAATACCGGCCCCTATTACCTGTTCCTGCAGGACGGCATCCCGCTGCAGTCCTCCGGTTTCTTCAATCACAACGGCCTGGCCTACGGCAACTTCACCACGGCCGGATCGGTGGAGGTGCTCAAGGGGGCGGGCACGGCACTCTACGGTTCGGATTCGGTGGCCGCCACCATCAACATCCGCAGTCGCATCGAGGCGGGAACGCGGCTGCGCGCCGAGGCCGGCAGTGACGGCTTCCAGCGCCTGCGTTTCGGCCTGGGGCGGGACTTCACCGACTACAGCCTGGGTCTGGACCTGTCGGCGCAACGCGACGATGGCTGGCGCGATCATACCGCCAGCGAACGCGATGAATTCAGCCTGACTCATCGACTGGATCTCTCCGCCGGCGGGCAGCTGCTGACCCGGGTGACCGCCAACCGTACCGATGCCGAGATGGCCGGCAGCCTGATCGGTCTCGATGCGCTGGAGCAGGATCCGACTTCCGTCGGTGATATCCAGTCGGCACTGGATTCCGGCCTGGAGATCAACCGCAAGTTCGATTCCGCGCGCATCAGCAGCGAATGGACACGGGATCTCGACGAGCAGCGCTCGGTCAGCATCATCGGCTATCTGCGCAGCACGCGGAATCGCTACATCGCCACCTGGCAGCGCAACCTGCCGCACAACGACAGCCAGCAGGACAGCTTCGGCCTGTTGATGAAGATGGATATCGAGCAGGAACGACGGAAATGGATACTCGGTGCCGATCTCGAGGTGACCCAGTCCTCGCTGGTCTATACGCAGTTGTTCGATTACACGCCTTCGGGTTGGGGATCGCCGGTGCCTGCGGGCGAGATCTACAACTACGATGTGGACTACCTGGCGCTGGCGCCCTACCTGCGCCTGGAACAGTCCCTTGGCGACGACCTGCTGCTGACGGCCGGGCTGCGCTACGACAGCAACCGCTTCGACTACACCAACAATCTCTCCGATGGCCAGTACGACGGCTCCAGCTATTCTCGGCCCGGCGACGACCTGGACCCGGATTTCGATCACTGGAGCCCCAAGCTCAGCCTCGGCTGGAAGATCGACGAGCGCCAGCGCATGTACTTCCGCTATGCCAACGGTTTCCGCATTCCCCAGGCCAGCCGCCTGTATTCGCTGAAGACCGACAATATCGAATCCGGCCTCGATCCCGAAGTCACCGATACCCTGGAAATCGGCTACAAGCGGGGTAACGA
>WGBK01000362.1 GCA_015494335.1 Gammaproteobacteria bacterium
AGCCGCCTGATCGAGTTGCAGAAACAGGGCTACCAGTATGTGACGCCCTGACGGGCAGGCGTTGCCTTCAACCCAGCACCGCATCGATACGACGGAAACCGCGCACCAGTGGTCCGAGGCCCAAGGCCAGGCCGCAGACCGCCCCCACCGCATTGGCGAGCATGTCGGCCGGGTCGAACATGCGGTAGCCGGTCAGGCCCTGCAGGTATTCCAGCAGTACGCCGTAGAGCGCCACCAGCACGGCGCCGAGCACCCGCCGACCCCAGTTCGGCAGCAGCAGCGCCAGACCACCGCTCATGGCGCCGTAGGCAATGAAATGAAGTAACTTGTCACTGCCGCCCATGTCCGGCGCCGGCAGCAACGAAAGCACCCCCACCGCGACCATCCCGAAGACTTGCAGGGACAGCCACAGGCGGGGGTGTTTCAAATCGGGCAGCAGCCGGTCTGCCGCCGAAAATATCATCACGGCTTCAGCCGGCGCTGTACACCGACTGGGCGGCGGCAAGGGCCACGCCGGTGCGGATCGGTGCCTTGAGATCGCCGAGCACGGCTTCCAGGGCCGACAGGCAGAAGATCACATTCTCGGCGCGGGCGCTGTGGCCCATCAGGCCGATGCGCCAGACCTTGCCGGCCAGATCGCCGAGGCCGGCACCGATCTCGAGGTTGAACTCGTTGAGCAGGCGGCCGCGCACGACGGCATCGTCCACGCCCTCGGGGATGCTCACGGCATTGAGTTGCGGCAGGCGCTCCGCTTCGGGCACGACAAAACCGATACCCATCGCCTCGAGTCCGGCCTTCAGCGCCTGGTGGTGGTGGGCGTGGCGTTTCCAGGCGTTCTCCAGGCCTTCCTCGCGCAGCATCACCAGGGATTCGTGCAGCGCATAGAGCGCATTCACCGGCGCCGTGTGGTGATAGGCGCGCTTGGCGCCTTCGCCCCAGTAACCCATCACCAGGTTGAGATCGAGGAACCAGCTCTGCACCTTGGTCTTGCGATTCTTGATCTTGTCGATCGCGCGTTCGCTGAAGGTGACCGGCGACAGTCCGGGAACGCAGGAGAGACATTTCTGGGTGCCAGAATAGACCGCGTCGAGGCCCCATTCATCCACCCGGATCGGGGTACCGCCGAGGGAAGTCACGCAATCGGCGATCACCAGGCAATCGTGCTTGTGGGCCAGTTCCCACACGCCCTTGGCGTCGGACTGGGCGCCGGTGGAAGTCTCGGCGTGAACGAAGGCGACGATCTTCGCATCGGGGTTCTGATCCAGCGCCTGCTCCAGTTTGGCCAGATCCACCGCGCGACCCCAGGGATCCTGCACCATGACCGCGGTTCCGCCGGCACGTTCGACATTCTCCTTCATGCGACCGCCAAACACGCCGTTCTGGCACACGATGACCTTGTCGCCCGGTTCCACCAGGTTGGCAAAACAGGTTTCCATGCCGGCGGAACCGGGTGCGGAAACCGGGATCGTCAGCTCGTTGTCGGTCTGGAAGGCGTATTGCAGCAGTTTCTTCACCTCGTCCATCATGCCGACGAACATCGGGTCGAGATGACCGATGGTGGGCCGGGACAGGGCCTCGAGAATGCGCGGGTGAACATCGGAAGGGCCGGGGCCCATCAGCGTGCGAACGGGGGGATTGAAGGATTGAACCATGGAAATGACCTGCTGTGTCAGAGGGTTTGTACGGATAGCTATTCTTGAAGTGTCCGTGATTACCGCAGGACTGTAAACCCATCGAACACAATGGATTTGTTCCGGGTCAGCGCTCCACGGGCGTCGCCTCGCCGGGTTTCGAGCGGTGACTGAGGATGGATTCCCAGTAGGCGATGAATCCGGGTTGCAGATCCTCGGCATTGACGCGGTTGCCGTCGGGGTTGAACAGGGTGGCAAGCAGGCTACCGTACTTGCGCTGCAACTGCGGTATCGGCGCCGGGTGCAGCGGGCAGCTCAAGCCGCCCGTGGCCTCGCGAATACGCCGGTCCGCCTTCTCCAGCAGGTTCCGGTCGCGGAAGGCATCGCAGTTCACGGCCTCGTCCCAGGCCGGATCGACATAGTCCAGCCAGTCGAAGCGGCGCTGCTTATACCACAAGCCTTCGCGGCAGGTGAAATAGGGCTTCACCGGCACATCCGGGGTAATCGGGTCGGTCTGCCGCCCCAGCACCGCGTTCCAGAAACGCAAGCCGTTGATGTTGGCCACCAGGTCGGCATAGGAAAACACGCCGGTGGTCAGCTCCCCGTAATAGGTTTCCTCGGTCAGCTTGCCGTATTCGATGGCGGAATGGGGGTCGTCGTCGGTGTAGAGCTCGTAGTAGCTGTAGCCCTCACTGAAGAAATGACCGAACTTGTCCGAACCGACATGCACATTGCCGATGCGCAGCAGCACGCCGAGGCGCTTGGTGAGGCGGATCGTCGGCGACTCGGTAAACTCGAAATCCCGGTAGATGGACTGCTCGAAGGGTACCTTGATCTTGTCGATGCTGGTGCTTTCATTGGCAAAACGCTCGACCTCACCGATCAGGTAACCGGCCAGGCGCGTGTTGAGGGACGAGATCAGTCGATCGCTGTCGCATTGAGCCGCCGCCTCGCCGGTGATCTGGGCCAGCAGCGTGGGTTCGTTGGCGTCGTTCATCGCCTGCTCCATCCACACATTGACCACCTCATTGAGCAGCGGCGCGGCATCGTGCAAGGGGCGCAGGCCGGTAAAGCTGTCCACTTCCGAGGCCCACAACGGCAGTGCCAGGGTTCCGATCATCAGGGCGGCGACAAGGGTCTTGCGATTCATGGTCTTGCTTCGACACTGTTTTCGGGTTCGCGTTTCCCGCCGCTTGCCTTCTCTTGCACATGCAGGCGCTGGAGCAGCCGCTTCACGGACGGCGGTGTCAGGCGTTCCACCTGCGCCCGTTCCTCGGGCGTCAGGGGCCGGTAGCCTCGCCCGTAGGGCCAGCCGTAGCCCCAGCGAAAATCGGTGGGCCAGAAGGGCGAGCCGCCGACGCGCACGCCGGCGAGCATGATTTGCGCAATCACCGGGTGCCCTACACGAGCCACGCACTGGCGCAATGCCCGGTCGGCCCGGATGCGTTCCTCGTAGCTGCCGCCCTTCCAGTAGGCGTAGTCGTGGGCGATGCAGCAGTCCAGCCACAGATCCTCGTGACCCTGCACGCCATCGGGGAAATCGGTGCAGCCATCGGTGGTGAAGGGCTTCAGCTCGGCTGCCGCCAGCATCGGGCTGACCAGCAGCAGGAACACCACGGCGAGGAATCGGATCATCGGTTCGTTTTCCATTCGGGCCGGTAATCCCGGCGGGCAAAGTGATGTAACTTGTGAGCGGCATCCCCTACAATCAGCGGTTGATTGATGAGGAGTCGATGCCGTGTCCTTCGATGCACAAACCGGCGAATTTCACTACCCCGACTGGGATCTCGAGCCGGTTCGGGCCGACCTGATCC
>WGBK01000363.1 GCA_015494335.1 Gammaproteobacteria bacterium
AAACAAATTTGCCATCTAGATCGGCAACGGCGGTCAGACCTTGATCATGCGTGTCAAGATTTTGCAGCTTCAATATAACCTGCAGAAAGCCGTCGCAGGGTTTCGTCCAGCTTGCGCCATTCCTTCAATGCCCGCCGGTCGAAGGCCAATTCATAGGTCACTCAGTGATACCTTGACCGGCTGCGGATCCTCGAGACGCTCTTTCAAATGCTCCAGCAACTCGGCATCTTCCTCGTTGAGCAACACCTGGCGGAAGGGCAGCTTCCCGTTTTCAGCCACATATTCCAGTGTCTGTCGCAAAAGCTCGGAGGGTGTAATGCCCAGCTCCCTGAGCACTTCGTAGGAACGTAGCTTGATGTCCTCGTCGATGCGAAAATTGATTGTGCTCATGGCCTTCTCGTAGTTACAAATGTAATTACAATACTACGTCCAGAGGGGCCTGGCTTCAAGCCGAAGCCCCGGGCACATCAGCTCCTCTCAATCACCAGCCTCCCGTCCACAGAGCGCAGGCAGGTTTCGCCATCGAGAAACGCCTGCAGCTGGCGGCCGAGCATCTCGTGGCGCCAGCCCTGCATCAGCTTGCTTTCGCCCTGCCCGGTGATCAGGGCGTCGATGTCTTTCTTGCCGGCCACCGAGGCGAGGGCGATATCGTTTTCGGCGGCGATCAGCCGGGCGATGGCCATCAGGCTGTCGGCCAGGGCCTGCTGGTTGTCGTTGAGCTTGCTGAACTTCGGTTGCCTGGGCCAGTCGGCGCGATCGATCTGCGCCGCCTGGTCGAGCACCCGCAGCAGGTCGTCGCCGGTCTTGCGGATGAAATCGCTGCCGAGGTTGCCGATCTGCTGCAGGTCGCGGTGGCTTTTCGGGCGGAAACGGGCGATATCCACGATATCCTCGTCCTTGAGAATCCAGCGCCGCGGACGATCCCTTTCGCGCGCCCGCTGCTCGCGCCAGCGGCACAGCTGGTCCGCATTGTTGAGGGCCTCGCCCTTGAGGCGCTGTACCCCCTTGAGGCGTTTCCACAGCTCGGCATCGTTCTGCTCGAAGGCCGAGGCATCGGTGATGCGGCGGAAATCGGCTTCCACCCAGGACAGACGGCCGCGTTTTTCCAGCTCGTCGCGCAGGCGATGGTAGATCTCGATCAGATAGCGCACATCGTCCATGGCATAGTCCAGTTCGCCCTCGGAGAGGGGGCGTTTGGCCCAGTTGGCGCGGGTGTATTTCTTGTCGAGCTGCACACCACAGACCTGCTTGACCAGGTCCGCATAGCCGATCTGGTTGGCGTAGCCGAGCACCGCGGCGGCAATCTGGGTGTCGAACAGGGGGCGCGGGATGGCGCCAAAGACATGGTGGAACAGCTCCAGATCCTGCCCCGAGGCGTGCAGGATCTTGACCATGTCGGGGTTCTCGAACAGCTCCACCAGCGGCGAGAAATCCTTCACCGCGAGGGGGTCGATGCAGGCCTGACGGCTTTCGGTGGCGATCTGGATCAAGGCCAGCAGCGGGTAATAGGTCTTTTCGCGCACGAATTCGGTATCCAGGGCGCAGCTCTTGTCGTTGCGCACGGAGGCGCAGAAGTCACGCAGGCCCTCGTCGCTGTCGATGTAGTCGAAATCCAAGATTATTTCCTCGATGGGTTTGGGGTCAGGCGCAATGCCATTCGCTTAAAACAATTTCCTTTGTCTCGGCCCGGGGTCAGGCAAGATGGACGCGCCTGCGCAGATGCCGCAGCAGCAGGAAGATCCACGGCCACAGGAACATGCCAATCAGCGGCGCGCCGAGATAGGCGGAAAACGGGGGCTGGCGACCGATCATGCCTTCCACCATCAGCACCAGTCCCTGGTCGAGCAGCAACAGCACGAACACGTACAGCGCCTGGTGCGGCAGCGACATCACGCGAATGCGCTGATGCACGTTGAGATTGATGAACAGGATCACCACCAGCGCCAGGGCGTGCTGACCGAGCAGGCTGGCGGTGGTCACATCGACGAACAGGCCGCAGACGAAGGCCACCCACAGACCGATGCGGGTCGGCAGGGCCAGGCTCCAGTAGATCAGCGTCAGGGCCACGAAATCGGGGCGATACAGCGCCGCCCAGTCCGGCAGCGGAAGCATCATCAGCATCAGGCTGACAGCCAGGGACAACAGGATGATCAGCAGACCGAGCGGATTCATGACTGCGGTTCCTTGTGCGGCTCGGTCTCATCCTCGGAGCCGGGGGCCGGGGCCGAGCCCTCGCGCGGCTGTTCAGACGGCAGGGGCGCGACCGGGGTCTTGATCACCAGTACCTCGCGGCTGCGGTCCAGTCGTGCCCGCGGCCGCGCAATCGCCGATTTGAAGCCCTGGGTCTTGTCGAGGCGGACCGAAACAATGGTCGCCACCGGGTAGCCGGCCGGGAAACGGCCGCCGAGACCGGAACTGACCAGTTCGTCCCCCGGTTCGATATCCGCGGTGGCGGGCAGGAAGCGCAGCTCCAGCTCGTCGGTGCTGCCGTTGCCGAAGGCCACGCTGCGCGCCCCGCCGCGCACGAACTGCACCGGGATCGCATGCTCCGGATCGGAGATCAGCTTGACCGTCGCCGTGTTCGGCGTGACATGGATGATCTGCCCCATGATGCCATAGTCGTCGATCACCGCCTGCCCCTCGCGCAGGTCGTCGAGGCTGCCCTTGTTGAGCAGGATCAGCTGGCGGTAGGGGTTCTGGTCCACTTCCAGCAGTTCGGCCACGATCACCGTATCGGCCACCTTGCGTGCCGAGCCGAGCAGGCTGCGCAAGCGCGCATTCTCCGCCGACAGCACCGCCATCTTCTGCAGTCGCGCGTTGAGCAGCCGCTCGCGGTCGCGCAGGTTTTCGTTCTCGAGGATCAGTGCCTCCTGGGCGCGGAACCACTGCAGCACCCAGTTGCCGGCCTGGGGCGGCAGGTTGATGAGCTGACGCAGCGGGGAAATCAGCACCGAGATGCCGACGCGCAGGGGTTCGAGGTTGCGCGAGCGGTGGTCGATGAACATCAGGCTGACCGCGATGAACACGAACAGCACCACCGGCAGCAGCGTGCCCCGGGCGGGTTGGAAGATGTTCTTCATCGGGCGTGCGGCGGGGCGGCAAGGCGCCGCGGCGGGCGCTCAGACGGGATGCATTCGCCCCGGCATGCGGCCATTATTCAACCGCGAGGAAATCCGATCCGTGCTCGTCGATCATTTCCAGCACCCGGCCGCCGCCGCGGGCCACGCAGGTCAGCGGATCCTCGGCGATGATCACCGGCAGGCCGGTCTCTTCCATGATCAGGCGATCGAGATCGCGCAGCAGGGCACCGCCGCCGGTGAGCACGATGCCGCGCTCGGCGATGTCGGCACCGAGTTCCGGCGGGGTCTGCTCGAGGGCGTTCTTGACCGCGCTGACGATGCCGTAGAGCGGGTCCTGCAGCGCCTCGAGGATCTCGTTGCTGTTGAGGGTGAAGCTGCGCGGCACGCCCTCGGACAGGTTGCGGCCCTTGACCTCCAGTTCCAGCAGGTCCTCGCCCGGATAGGCGGCGGCGATCTCGACCTTGATGCGCTCGGCCGTGGCCTCGCCGATGAGGATGCCGTAGTTGCGGCGCACATAATTGGTGATCGCCTCGTCGAAGCGGTCGCCGCCGATGCGCACGGATGCGGAATAGACGATGCCGTTGAGGGACATCACCGCTACCTCGGAGGTGCCGCCGCCGATATCCAGCACCATCGAGCCCTGGGGCTCGTCCACCGGCATGCCGGCGCCAATGGCCGCAGCCATCGGTTCCTCGATCAGGTAGACCTTGCGCGCGCCGGCGCCGACGGCGGATTCGCGGATCGCGCGCCGCTCCACCTGGGTGGCGCCGCAGGGCACGCAGATCAGCACCCGCGGGCTGGGACGGAACAGCTGGTTCTCGTGCACCTTGCGGATGAAGTGCTGCAGCATCTTCTCGGTGTAGGTGAAGTCGGCGATCACGCCGTCCTTCATCGGGCGGATGGCGGTGATGTTCTCCGGCGTGCGGCCCAGCATCTTCTTCGCGTCGGCGCCCACGGCTTCGACGGATTTGGGTCCGCCCGGCCCGCGATCCTGGCGTATCGCCACCACCGACGGCTCGTTGAGTACAATGCCCTGCCCGCGGGAATAGATCAGGGTGTTGGCTGTCCCGAGGTCGATGGACAGGTCATTGGAGAGCAGTCCGCGTATCGCTGAAAACATGGATGAATGGTACCTGTGAAGTGATTTTGCGTGGCCGGGAATGCTGGCGCGGGAAAAGTTGCGCGTACTCTAGCAATCGCCTCTGTCGAGGGCAAGCGGGGAAGCCGGCTTTTTCCCGCTGTGGCCTTATCCGCAAGCGCTTTCTGTGGTAAGTTTGCGCCCCTTTCCGGCGACCGTACGGAAGCCCTTCGTTTGCCGCAACCAGTCACGAGCCAGCCCATGAGCCTGAAGACCGAAGAAGTCACCGCCATCGCGCATCTCGCGCGTCTCGGCATCCGCGACGAGGATGTCGAATCCTACGCCCGCGACCTGTCGCGCATCCTCGACCTGGTGGCCGAGATGAACCGGGTCGATACCGAAGGCGTCGCGCCCATGGCCCACCCGATGGACGCGGCCCAGCGCCTGCGCCCGGACCGGGTCACCGAAACCAACCAGCGCGAGAAGTTCCAGGCCATCGCCCCCGATGTCGAGGCCGGACTCTACCGCGTACCCAAAGTCATCGAATAGGGGTCATCGAACCGGAATGCCCATGCACAGCCTCAAACAGATCAGCGACGGCCTCGCCGCCGGCGACTTCTCCAGCGTGGAGATCACCCGCGAGCTGCTCGATCGCATCGCCGCCGCCAACCCGGCCCTCAATGCCTACATCACCGTCACCGACGAGCTCGCCCTGCAGCAGGCCGAGGCCGCCGACCAGGCCCGCGCCGATGGCCGGGCCGGCGCCCTGACCGGCGTGCCGCTGGCGGTCAAGGACATCTTCTGCACCGACGGGGTACTCACCACCTGCGCCTCGCGCATGCTGGAGAACTTCCCCGCGCCCTACGACGCCACGGTCATCGAAAAACTCAAGGCCGCCGGCACGGTAATGCTCGGCAAGACCAACATGGACGAGTTCGCGATGGGCTCCTCCAACGAAAGCAGCCACTATGGCCCGGCGCGCAACCCCTGGGACCGGGAACGCGTGCCCGGCGGCTCCTCCGGCGGCTCCGCGGTGGCGGTGGCGGCCGGTCTTGCGCCCGCCGCGCTGGGCACCGATACCGGCGGCTCGATCCGCCAGCCCGCCGCCTTCTGCGGCATCAGCGGGCTCAAGCCCACCTACGGGCGGGTCTCCCGCTACGGCATGATCGCCTATGCCTCCAGCCTCGACCAGGGCGGCCCGATGGCACGCAGCGCCGAGGATTGCGCGCTGCTGCTGCAGGCCATGGCCGGCTTCGACGAGCGCGACTCCACCTCCATCGAGCGCGAGGTGCCCGACTACGCGGCAAACCTCGACCAGGAGATCGGCGGCCTGCGCATCGGCCTGCCGCAGGAATACTTCGCCGAGGGTCTCGACGATGGCGTGGCGCGGGTCATCGAGGCCGCGATCGACGAGTATCGCCGCCTCGGCGCCGAGATCGTCGAGATCAGCCTGCCCAACAGCGGCATTGCCATCCCCGCCTATTATG
>WGBK01000364.1 GCA_015494335.1 Gammaproteobacteria bacterium
GAGATCCACGAGCAATCCTCGGCCATCGCCGATTGCCTGGAAGGTCGCGTAACCGACAGCGATGTACTCGACGCCATCTTCGGCCCGGGCTCCGATGCCGTGTTCGAGCAGACGGAGAATGTCCAGATCGTTGCCTGCGGCACGAGTTATCACGCGGGCATGGTGGCGAAATACTGGCTCGAGGAACTGGTGGGCATTCCCTGCCAGGTCGAGGTGGCCAGCGAATTCCGCTATCGCAGGGTGGCGGTTCCCTACAACAGCCTGTTCGTCACCCTGTCCCAGTCCGGCGAGACCGCCGATACCCTGGCCGCCCTGCGCGACATCCAGGGCAAGGGCTACTGTGGCAGCCTGTCGATCTGCAATGTGCCCGAAAGCTCCCTGGTGCGGGAATCGGACCTGGTACTGATGACCCGCGCCGGTCCCGAGATCGGCGTGGCCTCGACCAAGGCCTTCACCACCCAGCTGGTGGCGCTGATGCTGATGGTATTGACCCTGGGCAAGAAGAAAGGCATGAGCGCGGAGCGTGTTGCCGCCATCGTCGAGGAGTTGAACGAACTGCCGCGTCGGGTCGAGAAGCTGATGCAACTCGATGCGTCGATAGAAGCCCTGGCCGAAGACTTCATCGACAAGCACGATGCCCTGTTCCTCGGGCGCGGAGAGCACTATCCGATCGCGATGGAAGGCGCGCTGAAGCTGAAGGAGATCTCCTACATCCACGCCGAAGCCTATCCCGCCGGTGAACTGAAACACGGCCCGCTGGCGCTGGTGGATGCCGAAATGCCCATCGTCGTGGTCATGCCCAACGACGACATGCTGGAAAAGCTCCATGCCAACATGGAGGAGGTCAAGGCCCGCGGCGGGCAGCTCTACGTGTTCGCCCACGACGGCGTGGAGATTGCCGAAAGCTTTGGCGACAAGGTCATTTCCATGCCCTGCAGCGCCGACAAGACCACCCCGATTCTATCTACCATCCCGCTGCAGCTGCTCAGCTACCATGTCGCCGTGCAACGCGGAACCGATGTGGACCAGCCGCGCAACCTGGCGAAATCGGTTACGGTGGAATAATCGTTCTGCTCGCAGCAAGGCGTATACTGGTTAAACAGTAAAGCCTGCTGAAACCTGGATCCGGTATCGAGCTGTTTCCGGTCTCCCACCGAGGGAACCGTGCCATGAAACAAAGAACTCACACCTGGCTGGCCCTGCGCGCCATCGCCCTGCTGGAAGACGAGGGGGAGACGCCGAACCTGGTGCGCCTGTTGAAACCGCATGCCAGGGAGGCTGCCATCGGCTCCTGGATCCCCGACATGGCGGATTCGAAGAAGGGCTTTGGCGACATCGACAATCACATCTTCAAGCTGAAGCCCTACAACCGCCCGGGCAAGAGTCGGTTCGTGCGCTCAAGGGCCAAGACTTTGAAGGATCTGGGCGATTTCCGTCGCATGGGTCAGTTCATCCTCGATCACGGCGAGATTTTGGGCAAGGACTGGTGGAAGCAGGCCTATCGAGCCGACCCGCCCCCGGGACAGCATCTGGCTAACCGATCCATGGCTCTGTCCACCGCGCTGATCGACCAGCTGATACTGGGCGACCCGAAGGTTGCGGAGCTGGTCCCGGGGACCGTGCGTTTTGCGCACAGGTTGTCACCGGAGAGCCGGCCCAGGCCCGAGGAGATTGCCACCTATTGTTTCATGTTGAGCCATTTCATGGCTGATGCCTGCCAGCCCTTCCATTGCGATGCGCGTCCTTTGGCCGGCTATTCGGCCGGGGTGCACAAGGAGCTGGAAGCCCATTGGAACAAGCTGTGCGGCACCTATTTCGACAAGAAGAAGCTGCTTGCGACCGGGGACCGGCCGGACAGCATTCTCGAGCGCGCGAGGGCCGTGGATGCCGAAATAGGCATCCAGTTCTCAAACAGGGTGCCGGAATTGAATGCGCGGGATCTGTGGCAGGAGGTGATCTATATCTGCCGAGGTTCCTTTGCCATCGCGAGCATACTGGTTCCGCCGTCCCTGATCCCCTATGGTTCGAGCAAACACACCCGCTTCGCGGAGGTTTTCGAGAAGAATGAGCAGGCACGGAAGCGTCTGGCCGATCTGGATGCAGCCGTGCTTCACGACAGTGTCCTGAATATCGCCATGGCCTGGAAGAATACCTGGGCGACCTTTCACTGAGCGGAATTCTCTTTGATGCCGATCTTGACGGGATGGCCCCGTGATCTGCATCCTTTCAAGCCTTCGTTCGTCTTCTTCAGACGATAACTGAACCGAGGAGAGTGGAGCATGAAAAGAATACTGGTACTGCTGTGTCTGCTGTTGCCCAGCCTGGCTTTTGCGCGGGCGGAGTTTTTCGTCGATACGGACTGGCTGTCCGAGCATATCGACGATGACAAGCTGGTGGTGCTGGAGGTGCGCTATCACCCCCATCGCTATTTCACGGTCGGGCATATCCCCGGCGCCGTTCAGGTGCAGCGCTTCAAGGATCTGGGCGACAACTCCGCCAATCCGTTGATGCGCTTTCCCTCGCGGGAGGCCTTCCAGAAAACCTTGCGCAGCTGGGGCATCGATGACGATTCCACGCTGGTGCTCTACGACGATTCCAACACCGCGCTGGTGTCGCGCCTGTATTACCTGCTGCAGCTCTACGGCTTCAACATGGACCAGGTCAAGATTCTCGAGGGAGGCACGGTGGAGTGGAGCGCCTTCGAGGATATGGAGACCGAGGCACCCCCACCCCGTACCAAGGGTAATGTCAGCCTGAAACCGGCCAATCCGAAGCTGTTCGTCGAGTGGACCGCCGTTTATGACGATGTGGTGTCACGGCGGGATCCGAATGTCGTGCTGCTCGATGCCCGCCCCCACGACATGTACACCGGCAAGGTGATCAAGCATTCGATCCTGGGCGGACACATCCCCGGAGCCATCAATGTGGTGAGCCTCGACGGTACTTCGAGCCAGAAATGGGTCGATGACGAGCAGCTCAAGGCGCTCTACGCCAAGGTGCCGCTGGACAAGACCATCTATGTCTATTGCCACGACGGTTTCCGGATGAGCCTCGCTTTCATGCAATTGAAACATTTGGGTGCTAAAGATGTACGCCTGTATAACGGCGGCTGGTCACACTGGGGCAACCGGCTGTCATTGCCGGTCGTGGAGGGCGAAAAGCCCTACGCCGGAGATTTCGAGCTCTGACCAAGCCCCGAACAACCGAGGTAGTACAAGACATGGCAACCATAGGTATCAACGGCTTCGGGCGCATGGGTCGGCTGGAACTTCGCGCTGGCATCGACCGGAGCGGGCTGGAATTCATCCGGATCAACGAAATCGCCACCGATGCGGCCGGTTCGGCGCATCTGCTGAGCTTCGACTCGGTACACGGTCGCTGGGATAGAAGCTGTTCGGGCGAGGGCGAAACCCTGCGCATCGATGAACAGGAGCTGGCCTACAGCCGCGAGGCCGATCTGGAAGCAGTGGACTGGTCCGGCTGCGA
>WGBK01000365.1 GCA_015494335.1 Gammaproteobacteria bacterium
ACGGGGCCTGCTCCTGTTGCCCCATTTTACCTCAAGCGGTCGCCCATTCGTCAGTGGATTTCCCGGCAGGGTCAGGTCTCGGTCATACAAATGCTGGCGCATCAGTGGTCGTCTGTGAAAAACGCCGTAGATACCTCCCTGTAGGCTTGACTGCGGCTTCCCTGCCGCAGACATTTTCACAGACAACCACTGATACGGTATTACAACGACTTATTCAAAGAAAGATACCTGAGTTCTACCGGTAGGTTGGCGCAGTCCCTTCCGCGAATCCGAAAACTTCAGGCCATCTTCACCGCCACGCGCTTCGGCCCCCAGTCGCCGGGCTTCTCCTCGAACACGCCGGCGCAGGGAGTGCCGCAGTTGCGGCACTTGCCCTCGGCATCGAGATTCCACTCCGACAGCTGGTACCAGTCCCGGCCGATCAGCAGTTGCCCGCAGTGATGACAGTAAGTGCTCTCGCCGCCCTTGTCGTGGACATTGCCGGTGTAGGCATAGCGCACGCCGTTGCGCATGGCGATGTCGCGGGCGCGGGTCAGGGTCTGCGGCGGTGTCGGCGGCACATCCATCATCTTGTAGTCGGGGTGGAAGGCGGTGAAGTGCATGGGCACATCCGGTCCGAGCTCCTTCACCACCCATTTGGTCATGGCATCGAGTTCCTCGTCGGAGTCGTTGTGGCCGGGGATCAGCAGCGTGGTGATCTCGAACCAGACATCGGTTTCGTGCTTGAGATAGGTCAGGGTATCCAGCACCGGCTGCAGGTGGCCACCGGTCAACTTTACATAAAATTCCTCGTCGAAGCCCTTGAGATCGACATTCGCGGCATCCATGTATTGATAGAACTCCCGTCGCGGCTCGTCGCAGACATAGCCCGCGGTCACCGCCACGGACTTGATGCCGCGCTCGCGGCAGGCCTTGGCCGTATCGATGGCGTACTCGTGGAAGATCACCGGGTCGTTGTAGGTATAGGCCACCGAGCGGCAGCCGAGCTCGGCCGCGGCCTCGGCGATCTTCTCCGGGCTGGCGGCATCGGCCAGGGTATCGACCTCGCGCGATTTGCTGATGTCCCAGTTCTGGCAGTACTTGCAGGCCAGGTTGCAGCCGGCGGTGCCGAAGCTGAACACCGGCGTGCCGGGCAGGAAGTGGTTGAGCGGCTTCTTCTCGATCGGATCGACGGCAAAGCCGCTGCTGCGGCCGTAACTGGTGAGCACGATCTCGCCATCGATGTTGCCGCGCACGAAGCACAGGCCGCGCTGGCCTTCGCGCAGCTTGCAGTAGCGCGGGCACAGATCGCATTGCACGCGATCTGAATCAATGCGGTGCCAGTAGCGGGTGGGTACGGTATAGGCATCTCGGACGAGGGCTGTATCCATGGTCTTTCTCCGGTGAGCGCGCCGGACAACGCACGAGGGAAAACACGATGTACACGCAGCAAGGTCAACGCATTCGTCCCCCGGCCGTGGCCGGGCAATTCTATCCAGCCGATCCCGCATCGCTGGAAGCACTGGTGCGGGAATCTTTCGCCGAGGCGAGAAAGGCGCCGCTGCATCCCGTCAAGGCGATGATCGTGCCCCACGCGGGCCTGATCTATTCCGGCCCGGTGGCGGCCAGCGCCTACCAGATGCTGCTTCCGCAGGCAGACAGGATCCGCCGCGTGGTGCTGTTGGGGCCTTCGCATCGGGTGGGCTTTCACGGCCTGGCCATGACCTCCGCCGATGCCTACGAAACGCCCTTCGGCATTGTTCCCATAGATAAGTCCGCACTCGAGGAGATTCAAGGATTGCCGCAGGTTCACCTGCTGGACGAGGCCCATCGCTACGAGCACAGCCTGGAAGTGCAGCTGCCCTTCCTGCAGGCGGTGCTGGGGGATTTCTACCTGGTACCGCTGGTGGTCGGCGACGCCACGCCGGAACAGGTGGCCGAGGTGCTCGAACGCCTCTGGGGCGGCGACGAGACCCTGATCGTGATCAGCTCCGACCTGAGTCACTACCACCCCTACGACGAGGCGCGCATGATCGACAGCGAAACCTCGAAGGCGATCCTTGAGCTGGACCCGTCGCGCATCGGCTACGACAATGCCTGCGGCCGCAACCCGGTCAACGGCCTGCTGGAACTGGCGCGGCGCCACCGCCTGCAGCCGGAGCTGGTGGACCTGCGCAACTCCGGCGACACCGCCGGCGACAAGTCCCAGGTGGTCGGTTACGGCGCCTATGTGTTCAGCCAGCCGCCGGGAGGTATGCACTGATGGCCCATTACAGCCCCGAACAGCGGCGCGTGATGCTGCGCATCGCCGATCACTCGATCCGATACGGCCTGCAGCACGGTCGTCCGCCCGCGATCGATATCGAAGGCCTCGAC
>WGBK01000366.1 GCA_015494335.1 Gammaproteobacteria bacterium
CGGCAAGCCGAAGCGGCTCCACGATCCCGGGCAGCCGGTCAAGCCCGGCCACCGGCTGCACCTCTACTGCAATGCCAGTACGCTCGCGGACTGCCCGCACGAGGCCCGCCTGGTGGCCGATTTCGGGCGCTACAGCGCCTGGGACAAGCCCTCTGGCATGCTCAGTCAGGGCAGCAAGTGGGGCGATCACTGGACCCTGCAGCGTTTCGTGCAGATGCGCCACTGGCCCGACCGGGAAGCCCTCAGCGTGCATCGCCTCGACCGTTACACCCGCGGCCTGATGCTGGTCGCCCACGATGCCGAGGCCAATGCAGCCCTGCATCGTCTGTTCGAGCAGGGCCGGGTCGAGAAGACCTACCGCGCCCGGGTGCAGGGCGAGATGGATACCGGCGAGGAACGGGTCATCGACGCGCCCATCGACGGACGCTCCGCCCTGTCCCGGGTTCGTGTGCTGGACCGGGATAACGGAACCAGCCGGGTCGAAATCCGGCCGCGAACCGGGCGCAAGCACCAGATCCGCCGTCACCTCGCCGGGATCGGCCACCCGGTGCTCAACGACCGGCTGTACGGCTCCCCGCCCTGCGACGGCGACCTGCAACTGGAGGCCGTGGCGCTGGACTTCCCCGATCCCTTCACCGGCGAGCCGTGCCACCTGACCCTGTCCGGGGAGGAATTGATCTGAATCGCCCGGCCGGCGACCGCAATCGGATATAATCTCAGCGGATCAACGAGGAGTAACCGCCATGACCTTTGTCGTTCTCGAAAACTGTATCAAGTGCAAGTACACCGACTGTGTCGATGTTTGTCCCGTGGACTGCTTCCACGAGGGGCCGAATTTCCTCGTCATCGACCCCGACGAATGCATCGACTGCACCCTTTGCGAGCCGGAATGCCCGGCCGAGGCCATCGTGTCCGAAGACGACCTGCCGCCGGATCAGGAACAGTTCCTGGCCCTCAACGAGGAGCTGTCGCAGATCTGGCCGGTGATCACCACCAAGAAGGATCCCCTGCCCGACGCCGACGAATGGAACGGCGTGCCCGACAAGCTCAAATATCTCGAGCGCTGAGCGCAGGAACTGCTATAAGCAGCAGGGAATTCGGTACAAAAGGAGATTCCCCGATGGCGAAGATACTCGCCGTGGACGACATGCGCAGCATGCGCGAACTGGTCAAGTCCGTGCTTGAGAAGCGCGGCCACGAGGTACACATCTGCGAGGACGGCGAAGCCGCCCTGCGCTACGCACGCAGCCAGGTCGTCGACCTGGTGATCTCGGACATCAACATGCCCAACCGCAACGGCATCGAGCTGGCCGGCGCCCTGCGCCAACTGCCGGAGTACGCCCGCGTTCCGATCCTGATGCTGACCACCGAGGATGCCCAGGACGTGAAGAATCGCGCCCGCGCCGCCGGGGCCAACGGCTGGATCCAGAAGCCCTTCAATCCCGATCGCTTGATCCATGCAGTGGACAAGACGCTCGCAAGAAAATAGGATGCCCCGGAGCTGACGATGATCAGGGAACGACTATGGGAATTCAGACCTCTCCCGCCTGCAAGTACAAGTCCTTCAACGCGCTGATACGCATCAACGAGCCCGAACTGCTGTACGAGGTGTTCCTGGAACAGCTCGATGCCGGCGAAAGGCCCCGGGTGGAGCTGTTCGAACGCAGCGAAGGCGGCCCCTGGCGGCAATTGCAAGCCAACGGCAAGCGCAACGAGCTTCCCCCCGCATCCGAAGAGCGCCGGCTGCTCGAGCGACGCATCGATCCCGAGCGCGAACAGCAATGGTTCTACGAACCCGCCCGTCTCGGCTGGTTCTGCGCCTACAAGCCCTGCAGCCGCCGCCAGTACGCCATGTTCTATGCACCCGAGCAGCAACGCATCCTCGACGAGGATTATGTGCAACTGCTGTTCAGCGTGTATTGCCATCAGTTCACCGGCATCGAGGGCGTGTTCCGCGACAGCCTGACCGGCCTCTACAACCGTCGCGCCTTCGACCAGCGCATGCATGCGCTGATCGAACACAGCCGCCAGCCCATGCGGCGCAGCCGCCTGTCGCAGCCGGCGGTATTCGCGATGGTCGACATCGATCATTTCAAGCGCGTCAACGATCAACACGGCCATGTGGTCGGCGATGAACTGCTGGCCGAGATCGCCGGGATCATGAGCGAATCCTTCCGCGAATACGACCTGCTGTTCCGCTACGGCGGCGAGGAATTCGCGCTGGTGTTGATGGATATGGACGAGGCCATGAGCCAGCAGGCGCTGGAGCGTTTCCGCCGTCGCATCGCCGACAGCGATTTCCCGCGGCAGTTGCGGGTCACGGTCAGCATCGGCTACTGCCTGTTCGACGCCGAAGCCGGCATCCAGGGACTGATCGACCGCGCCGACCAGGCGCTCTATGCCAGCAAGCGCAACGGGCGCAACCAGGTGCAGCGTTTTCCGCTTTCCTGATCGGAGGATTCAGGAAGGGTCGAAGAACTTGCTGACCACCGGGCAGAAATGCTCGCGGTCGACGAGGAAGGCATCGTGGCCGTTGATCGAATCGATGGACACGAACTCGACGCAGCGCCCGGCCTTGATCAGGCCCTCGGCGATCTCCTGCTGCTGCCCGACCGGGAACAGGATATCAGTGGTGACGCCGATGATCAGCGCCTTCTTCACCAGGATGCGCGCCAGCCCGGCATTCACCGAGCCGCCATGCTCGGCCACGTCGAACCAGTCCATCGCCCGCGACAGATAGAGATAGCTGTTGGCGTCGAAGTTGCCGACGAACTTGCGCGCGTTGTAGTCGAGATAGGATTCCACCTCGAACTCGATCTCGAAAGGCTCGCCCTTGCGCCGCTCCTTCTTCACCCTTGCGCGGTCGAAGCGCTGGTGCCATTCCTCGGCCGCGCGATAGGACACCAGCCCCAGCTTGCGCGCCAGCAGCATGCCGCTGGCCGGCTCTTCCTCCGGTTCGTAGTAACCGCCCTTCCAGGCCGGGTCGCAGCGGATGATTTCGCGCTGCAGCGAACGAATGGCGATAGCGAAGGGCAACGAGCGCGATGCTGACGAGATGCAGATCAGGTGATCCACCTCGTCGGGGTACTGCAGGGCATAAGCCAAAGCCGTCATGCCGCCCATGGAGGGGCCGATCACCGTGTGCAGGTGGTCGATGCCCAGCTCGTGCAACAGGTGGTGGCCGGCCTTGGCGATGTCCTCGATGGTCAGGTCGGGGAAATCCAGGCCGTAGGGCTTGCCGCTGGCCGGATTGATCGACGACGGCCCGGTGGAGCCAAAGCAACCGCCGAGGGAATTGACACAGATGACGAAAAAGCGGTCGGTATCGATGGCCTTGCCCGGGCCGATCATGAACTCCCACCAGCCGGGCCTTTCGTCCAGCTCCGACGAGGCGGCATGGGCACTGGCGGAGAGGCCGGTGAAGATCAGGATCGCGTTGTCGTTGTTCGGCGACAGCTCGCCCCAGCATTCGTAGGCGATGGTCACCTCGGGCAGACGCCCGCCCCGGCGCATCACAAAGTCACTGGTACCGTAGTCGCCGATCAGGGTGGCGAAGCGGGTTGCCGGCGTCACCGCGTAATGGGTGCGCGACGGGTGCAGGCGGCGGATTTCGGCGGAACCGCTCATGGCCGCCTCAGCGCGAGATCTCGAGCATGCGGTCCAGCGCCACGCGCGCGCTGTCGGCGGTGGCCTCTGGAACCTCGATGCGGTTCACCACATGGCCTTCGACAAGGTTCTCCAGCGTCCAGGCCAGGTGCTGCGGGTCGATGCGGAACATGGTCGAGCACATGCACACCGTCGGCGACATGAACTGCACGGTCTTGCCCTCGGGCTTCATCTCGTTGTGCAGGCGGTTGACCAGGTTCAGCTCGGTACCGACCAGCCAGTGTGTGCCGGGCTCCGACTCGCGGATGGTCTGGATGATGTACTCGGTGGAGCCGACGAAGTCCGAGGCCTGGCAGACCTCGAAGCTGCTCTCCGGGTGGGAGATGACCTTGCCCTCGGGATGTTCGGCGCGAAATTTCTCGATCTGCGCCGGCTTGAACATCTGGTGCACCGAGCAGAAGCCCTTCCACAGGATGATCCTGGCGTCGCGGATCTGCTGCTCGCTCAAGCCGCCCATCGGCTGGTCGTAGTCCCAGACCACCATCTGCTCGAGGGGAATCCCCATCTTCGCGCCGGTATTGCGCCCGAGGTGCTGATCGGGGAAGAACAGCACCTTGTCACGCTGTTCGAAGGACCATTCGAGAATGCGCCGGGCATTGGTGGAGGTGCAAACCACGCCGCCGTGATCGCCGCAGAAGGCCTTCAGGTTGGCGTCGGAATTGATGTAGGTGACCGGCGTGATGTTCTGCTCCGGATCCAGTACCTGCGACAGCTCGTCCCAGGCGCGCTGCACCTTGTCCAGGTCTGCCATGTCGGCCATCGAGCAGCCGGCGGACAGATCGGGCAGGATCGCCACCTGATCCGGCCGCGACAGGATGTCGGCCACCTCGGCCATGAAATGCACGCCGCAGAACACGATGAACTCGGCGTTGGACTGGGCCGCCTCGCGCGACAGCTTCAGCGAATCGCCGGAGAAGTCGGCGTGCTCGAACACCTCGTCGCGCTGGTAGTGGTGGCCGAGAATGACCAGCCGCTCGCCCAGGGCCTGTTTCGCGGCCAGAATGCGCTCTCGACATTCCTCGTCGCTGAGACTGGCATAGGGATTCAACTCGATCGGATTGGCGGCCATGGTTTCTCTCGTGGACTCAGGGGAAGGGAAAGCCTGAATATATCAGAG
>WGBK01000367.1 GCA_015494335.1 Gammaproteobacteria bacterium
CAGCAAGCGGGTCATGAAACGGTGCATGCCTTCCAGCGCGCTGTTGCCGAGGGCCGGGTCGCTGGAATGGCCGGACTGGCCGAGGAAGCGGATCGCTTCCATCAGGATGCCCTTGTGTTCGCGCACCGGCGTCAGGTCGGTGGGTTCGCCGATGACACAGTAGCGGCCGAGTGGTTCGCCGTTCTCGGCCAGCAGTCGCGCGCCGGACATGCTGGTTTCCTCGTCGCAGGTAGCGACGAGTGTCAGCGGGCGCCGGTAGCGCCCGGCGGGGAAGTCCCGGCTTGCCGTCAACGCCATGGCGAGGAAGCTTTTCATGTCGCAGGAGCCGAGACCGTAAAGGCGGCCGTCCCGCTCCTCGAGATGAAAGGGGTCGGAGCTCCACAGGGAATCGTCGCAGGGGACAGTATCGGTGTGCCCGGACAGCACCAGCCCCCCTTCGCCCTGGCCGAGGGTGGCCACTAGGTTGAACTTGCCGGGGGCCACGGCCTGGTGCTGACAGCGAAAACCGGCGCTTTCGCACCATTCGGCCAACTGGTCGATCACGGCCTGGTTGCTCATGTCCAGGTCCGGGCGCGAGCAACTGATCGACGGCGTGGAGATCAGGCTCGACATCATTTCGCGCAGTGCGGGGGTGGGTTTGGGCATCGGGTGAAGGCGCAGGACTCGAGGGCAAAGCGTATGCCAATGCCCGGGGTGGCATCAATCCCTTTTTTGATCCTGTTCCTGTCGCCTGCGGCGTCGCGAGCGGGGAGGGTGAGTCGGGTGGTGCACGATGCCGGGCATCAGTTGCTGGTAGGGATAGCTCTCGAGGTCGTTGTCGCAATCGGCGGCCGCCTGCTCGATCAGCGCCCGGATATCCTCGACTGGCGTGTCGGGCAGGTTCGGCAGTTCGGGCCGGAGTGCCAGCAGGGCGCCCTTCTGCACCTGTATCTCCTTGTTGTGCGGAAGCAGGTTGCCGACGATGTCGGTCAGCTTGAGGGCGAAGCGGGCGCGGGTGCGCACCTGGTCGAGAAAGGTCTTGCACTGGGCCTGGGCTTGCGGGTCGCTGCAGCGGATGCCTTCGCGCTCGGCCAGGTTGAAGCGCTGGTGCAGGCGGCAGCCGCAGTTCTGGGTGAGAATGGATTTCTCGAATACGCAGCGGGTCTCGTTGAGACTCTGGTAGGCGCTGCGATACTCGTTTTCGTCCATGGAGCTATTTTTCCCACTCCTGTACGATCGGTGCTTCGCGCTTCTCCTGCAGTTGCTCCTCGGCCTGCAGTTCGTTTTCCGCGAACATGATCTTGTAGGTAACGCCGCTGCCGGGCGGGTTTTCGTTGCGCAGTTGCTTGACCTGCTGCTTGGCTTCGCGGTAGCTGTCGTGGCGGTCGATCTTTTCCAGCTGCTTGACCAGCGCGTTGCCGGTGTCGGTGATCTTGAAGATGAAGTAGTAGGCCATGGGTTAATACCTGAGTAATATTGTCAGGTATTGTAGGGGCTGCACCGCAAAAGATCAAACCGGGCCGCGTTTGCGGCCCAAAGTGGCGGAAATCCACCCATGAGGCCTTTTACTGGTGCGGTTCCCGGCCGGTTTTCCGCCGCTCCTCGGTCGCTCGCCGATTGGCCTTGCAATCAAGGCGCAGAGTGATACATTTGCCGCAGTCCGTGGGTCAGGCCCTCCTGGTCCAGGCATCAATCAATAACTCCAAACCAATATCTGAGGGGATATTTCATGTCAAAAATCACTTCCACCCTGCTGCTGTCCTCCGCCCTGGCGCTGGCGGCAAACACGGTTTCTGCCGATACGCTTGATTCCGTCAAGAGCAAGGGCTTTCTCCAGTGCGGCGTAAGCACCGGCCTGCCGGGCTTCTCCAACGCCGACAAATCCGGCAACTGGAAAGGCCTCGATGTCGATGTCTGCCGTGCCGTTGCCGCCGCTACCCTGGGCGACGCCAACAAGGTCAAGTTCACCCCGCTGACCGCCAAGGAGCGCTTCACCGCGCTGCAGTCCGGCGAGATCGATATGCTGTCCCGCAACACCACCTGGACGCTGACTCGTGACGCTTCCCTGGGTCTGAACTTCGCCGGCGTCAATTACTACGACGGTCAGGGCTTCATGGTTTCCAAGAACCTCGGCGTCAAGAGTGCTCTGGAACTGGACGGCGCTGCTGTCTGCCTGCAGGCTGGTACCACCACCGAGCTGAACCTCGCCGACTACTTCCGCGAGAACGGCATGAAGTACAAGGCCATCACCTACGATACCTCCGATGCCACTGTAAAGGGTTTCGAGGCCGGTCGCTGTGATGTACTGACTTCCGACCAGTCCCAGCTCTACGCGCTGCGCATCAAGCTGAAGGACCCGAAGTCCGCTGTTGTTCTGCCCGAGGTCATTTCCAAGGAGCCGCTGGGTCCCGTGGTACGCCAGGGCGACGACAAGTGGTTCAACATCGTCAAGTGGAGCCTGTTCGCGATGGTCAACGCCGAGGAAATGGGCGTCACCTCCAAGAATGTGGACAGCATGAAGAACAGCAAGAACCCCGGAATCGCCCGTCTGCTGGGTGGTCAGGGCGAAAAGCTGGGTCTGTCCGACGACTGGGCTTACAACATCATCAAGCAGGTAGGCAACTACGGCGAATCCTTCGAACGCAATGTCGGCATGGGTTCCCCGCTGAAGATCTCCCGCGGCCTCAACGCGCTGTGGAAGAAAGGCGGCCTGCAGTACGCTCCGCCGATCCGCTGATCGGAGTCTGATAC
>WGBK01000368.1 GCA_015494335.1 Gammaproteobacteria bacterium
AATGCGGCCGGCGACAACCCCGACGCTACTGCCCTGCCGGCCAACCAGACGCGCAGCGCAACGCGCAATTTCGAGGTGGACCGCACCATCAGCCACACGCGCAATCCGAAGGGCAGTATCGAGCGTCTGACCGTGGCCGTGGTGGTCGATTCGAAGGCCATCACCAAGGAGGACGGAACCACGGAGTTGCAGCCCTGGAGCGAGGAACAGCTGGCGCAGTTTGAGCAACTGGTGAAGCAGACCATCGGCTTCAGCGAAAGCCGGGGGGATTCGGTCAGCATCATCAACGCGCCTTTTGCGCCGATGGTCGAGGAGATGCCCGAGGAGCCGATGTGGAAGCAGTTGCTCGGGGAATCCTGGCTCATCGATCTGGTCAAGCAGGTGCTGGGCGCCATTGGGCTGCTGATTGTCTACCTGATGTTCATTCGCCCCTTCCTGCGCTCGCTGAAGCCGGAACCGCCGCAGCCACCCGAGGCCCTGGAAGCGCCGGAAGGTGGCGAGGGCGGACCGGTCGCCAGCGGAGAGCTGGCCGAGGGTGAGGACCAGGCCTCGGCGGTGGCCGAGGCCCTGATGCGTGAGGATCCCAATAGTGCCGCGGCGATCATCCGCCGCAGCGATGCCACCCACGAGCAGAAGATCGAAATGGCGCGTACACTGGTGATGGACGACCCCGCCCGGGTCGCCAACGTGATGAAGCAATGGGTCGACGAGGATCAGGGCTGATTTCCCGGCCCCTATAGAACACAGCCATGGCCGAAGAAGAGAAGAGTACCGAACTGACCCTGCCGAAGATGTCGGGTACCGAGAAGGCGGCCCTGCTGTTGCTGACGCTCGGCGAGGATGTGGCGGCCGACGTGCTGCAACACATGAACCCGAAACAGGTGCAGTCCATCGGTGCGACCATGGCCTCGATGGACTCGGTCACAAGGCCGATGGTGGAGCATGTGCTCAACGATTTTCTCGAGCGTCTGGAAACCCAGACCGCGCTGGGCATCGGCAACGACAGCTACATCCGCAACATGCTGGAAAAGGCCTTGGGCGACAAGGCCGGCAATGTCATCGACCGTATCCTGATGGGTTCCGGCAGCAACGGCCTGGAAGCACTGAAATGGATGGACCCGAAATCCATCGCCGAGATCATCCGTCTCGAGCACCCGCAGATCATCGCCATCGTGCTCTCCTATCTGGAACCGGAAAGTGCCGCCCAGGTGCTCGCCAACCTGCCGGAGAACACCCGGGCCGGTATCCTGATGCGCATCGCCACTCTCGAGGGTGTGCAACCGGCCGCGGTCAAGGAACTGGACCAGATCATGGAGAAGTACTTCGCCGACAACGACAATGTCAAATCCTCGATGGTCGGTGGCGAGAAGACGGCAGCGGACATCCTCAATTTCATGGACAGCTCCATTGAAGCAAAGGTGATGGAACAGGTACGCACCGAGAACGAGGAACTGGCAACCCGTATCGAGGACCTGATGTTCGTGTTCGACAACCTGCGCGAACTCGACGACCGCAGCATCCAGACTCTGTTGCGCGAGATCTCCACCGACCTGCTGACCCTGGCGCTGAAGGGCGTGGACGAGGAATTCCAGCAGAAATTCCTCAAGAACATGTCTTCCCGCGCGGCGGAAATGCTGGTCGAGGACATGGAAGCCAAGGGCCCGGTCAAGCTCAGCGAGGTGGAGGCGGCGCAGAAGGAAATTCTCAACATCGCCCGTCAGCTCGAGGAGGCCGGCGATATCGTGCTCGGTGGCAGCGGCGAGGAAATGGTCTAGGCTTGCAACATGACCAAATCCAGCATCATTCCCGCCGAAGTTGCGCGTGCCGAGAAATGGTCGCCACCCTCGGTCAGTGACGACGGTGCCGGCTTCTTCCGCCACGAGGAAAAACAGGCCGACGAGGCAGAAGAATCGGTCGAAAACCCCGGCATTCCGACCGCCGAGGAGATCGAGCGCTGGCGTGCAGAGGCGCAGCAGGAAGGCTGCGAGCAGGGCTATCGCGAAGGCCTGGCCAAGGGCGAGGCCGAGGCGCGGCAACAGCTCGAGGAGCAGGGACGGCAATTGCAGAGCCTGCTGGATTTCCTCGATGGGCCCTTGCAGGCCCTGGACGAGGAAGTCGAGAAACAGCTCAGCCTGCTCGCGGT
>WGBK01000369.1 GCA_015494335.1 Gammaproteobacteria bacterium
CCCGGGTCAGTGCAGTGACGGTGGCGCTGGACCGGCAGGAACGCGGGCAGGGTGAGCATTCGGCGATCCAGGAACTGGAGCGGGAAGGCATCCGCGTGATCCCGATCCTGCACATGACGGACATCATCGGCCATCTCGAGGCCAAAGGAGACCGCCAGCAGCTGGCGGCGATGCAAGCCTATCGAAAGCAATACGGCGTGGAGTGAACCCCTCCCCGTTCCCGTGATCGAAACACAGGGCACAAGGAGGAGAATCCCATGTTGAAAAGCACCCTGCTGGGCCTGGTCCTGGCATCGCTGTCCACGGTCGCCTTCGCCGAAACCTGGCGCATCGAAAGCCCCGATCACCGCGTTGCCGTGGTCGAACTCTACACCTCCGAGGGCTGCAGCAGTTGCCCGCCGGCCGATGCCTGGCTGGCCGAGCTGGTGCGTCTGCCGAAGGGCGAACTGGACGCACTGGTGCTGGCACTGCATGTGGACTACTGGGACCGCCTCGGCTGGAAGGATCCCTATGCCCGCGCCGAGTACAGCGAGCGGCAGCGGCGGCTGGCCCGGCTCAACCGGCAGCGTACCCTGTATACGCCGGAATTCCTCGTGGATGGCAAGGAAACCCAGGGCACCCGGCGCATCATCGAACGCATCAAGCAGGCCAACGCCGAACCCGCGGCCATGAAGCTGCAACTGCAGGTCGAACGGGGTCCGCGGCAGTTGCGCCTGACCCTGACCAGTCCCGAGGCCGCGGGGAAGAACTGGAATGCCCGCTTTGTCGTCTACGAGGACGGCATCGTCAGCGAGGTCGAGAGCGGCGAGAACGCCGGCCAGCGCCTCGAGCACGAACGGGTGGTGCGCCATCTCGGCCCGGCCCTGCCCCTGGCGGGCGGCCTGAGCCGTCGTATCCCTCTCTCGCCGCAGTGGCAGCCGCAGAACCTGGGTGTCGGCGTGCTGGTCGAGGACGAAGATGGCCGGTACCTGCAGGCCCTGAATTTCCGTTTCCCTTCCTGATCCGGCGCCCGCCACGGTTTTCTTGACGCCCGTCACAACCTGGCGCCCTCGGATCATACCGTTCGTCGAAAAATCCTGTTATGGTTGATTTGCCCTGCAGCCTCGCGTGCATGGGCTATAAGAAATCCGATAACAAAGATTCCGGTCCGCTCGTCCTCGAGAGATGCCCTTGAAATCCGTTTCCGCAAAACTGCTGTTGCTGTCCGGCCTGCTGCTGCTGGCTGCGCCGGCCCGTTCGGCTACCTTGTACAAATGGGTGGACGAGAAGGGCGAGGTTCGTTACAGCGACCAGTTGCCGGCGGGGCAGGCGGGCAAGGGCTTCGAGAAACTGACCACCGAGGGCTTCGTGGTCGAGAAAAAGGCTCCGGAGATGACGCCCGAGGAGAAGCGCCGAGCACGCATTGAGGCGCGCATCCGTGCCATCGAGGAAAAGCGCCGTGCCGAAGAGGAAGCACGCAAGCGCGCCGAGCAGGAACACCAGGATACGGTGCTGATGATGACCTACAGCAACGAGGACGAGATCCGCGAGGCCAAGGACGAGCGCCTCGAGGTGGTGGAGGCGGTGATCAAGCTGCTCAAGCGCAATATCGAGGACGAACAGCAGAAGCTGGAGTCACTGAAGAAGGAAGCCCGCGAGAAATACAGCGACAAGGGGCAGGAAGTGCCCGGCGGCCTGGCGCAGAAGATCGAGTATTCCTCCGACAAGATCCTCTCCAAGCAGACCCAGTTGCTGCTCAAGTACGACGAGCTCGACCGCATCAACGAACAGTTCGTCAAGGATCTGACGCGCTACCGCGAGCTCAAGCAGCAGCAACTGGAAGAAGAGCGCAAGCGCGAGGAACTGCGCCGCAAGGCCGAGGAACTGGGGCTGGAAATCGGCGACTGAAGCGGGGTCAGCCCCGGATCAGCGTGCCCACGCCCCGATCGGTGAGCAGTTCGAGCAGCACCGAATGCCGCACCCGGCCATCGATGATATGGCTGGTCTTGACCCCCGACTTCACAGCGTCCAGCGCGCAATGTACCTTCGGCAGCATGCCGCCGTGAATGATCCCCTCGTCGATCAGCGCATCGGTGCGCGCGGCATCGAGACCGGTCAGCAACTGGCCGTCGTCGTCCAGCACCCCGGGCGTGTTGGTCAGCAGCAACAGCTTTTCCGCGCCCAGCACCGAGGCCATCTTGCCGGCCACCAGGTCGGCGTTGATGTTGTAGGACTTGCCGTCCTCGCGGCCGACGCCGATCGGCGCAATCACCGGGATGAAGCGGTCGTCGTCGAGCATCTTGACCACCGACGGATCGATACTCTCGACCTCGCCGACATGGCCGAGATCGAGGGCCTTCGGATCCTCGTTCTCGCCCGGTACCAGTTTCAGCGGTCGCGCGTTGATCAGGCCGCCGTCCTTGCCGGTCAGGCCCACCGCCCGGCCGCCATGACAATTGATCAGCGACACGATCTCCTTGTTGACCAGGCCGCCGAGCACCATCTGCACTACATCCATGGTTTCGCTGTCGGTAACGCGCATGCCCTGGATGAACTGGCTCTCCTTGCCGATGCGCTTGAGCAGCTTGCCGATCTGCGGGCCGCCGCCATGCACGATCACCGGGTTCACGCCGACCTGCTTGAGCAGCACGATATCCTGGGCGAAGCTGCTCTTCAGCGCCTCGTCGATCATGGCGTTGCCGCCGTACTTGACCACGACCGTCTTGCCGTCGAGGCGCTGGATGTAGGGCAGGGCCTCGATCAGGATCTCGGCGGTGTCCTTGTGGCTGCGATGGTTCATGTCGGAATCCTCAGTGGGTGCCGGAATGGCCGAAGCCGCCTTCGCCGCGTTCGCTGGCGTCAAAGTTGTCGACGATCCGGAAATCGGCCTGCACCACCGGCAGAAACACCAGCTGCGCCAGCCGCTCGCCGGGCTGCAGCGTGAACGCCTGATCGCCGCGGTTCCAGGTGGAGACGAACAGCTGACCCTGGTAGTCGGAATCGATCAGGCCGACCAAGTTGCCGAGCACGATGCCGTGCTTGTGGCCCAGCCCCGAGCGCGGCAGGATGGTCGCTGCAAGCGACGGGTCGCCGATGTGGATGGCGATGCCGGTGGGCACCAGCTCGGTCTGGCCCGGCTCGAGGGTCAGCGGCTCGTCGATGCAGGCGCGCAGGTCGAGACCGGCGGAGCCTGGGGTGGCGTATTCGGGCAACGGGAATTCGTTGCCGATGCGGGGGTCGAGAATCTTCAGCTGGATCTTCTGCATGCTCGGGGTCAGGGTCTTCGGCGGGAAAACTGGTCGGCGATTATAGCAATCAACTCGCGCGCGATGCGGGTTTTCGGCTGCCGCGGCAGTTCGATGGCGCCGTCGTCCCAGAACACCGCCAGCTCGTTGTCGTCGCCCTCGAAGGCGCCGTCGTCGCCGTCGACCCGGTTGGCGGCGATCATGTCCAGCTTCTTGCCGGCGAGCTTGTCGCGGGCATAGTGCTCGAGCTCCTGCGTCTCGGCGGCGAAGCCGACGCAGAAGGGGCGATTCGGCCGCGCCGCCACCTCGGCGAGGATATCCGGCGTGCGTTCCAGCTCCAGGGTGAGGCGTTCGCTCTGTTTCTTGATCTTGTCGCGGGCGGGTTGCCGCGGACGGTAATCGGCCACTGCGGCGCAGGCGATGAAGATGTCCTGCCCCGGCAGCTGCTCGAGCACGGCCCGGCGCATTTCCTCGGCGGAGATCACGTCGATGCGTTCGACGCCGTCGGGTCGTTCGAGGCAGGTCGGGCCGCTGACCAGCAGCACCTCGGCGCCTGCCCGCCATGCAGCCTGGGCCAGCGCGTAACCCATCTTGCCGGAGCTGCGGTTGGACAGGAAACGTACCGGATCGATGGCTTCGCGGGTCGGCCCGGCGGTGATCAGCACGCGCCGGCCCTCCAGCGGACCCGGAGCGAAAAAATCGATCACATCCTCGAGCAGGTCCGACGGCTCGCGCAGGCGGCCGAGACCCTGGTCGCCGCAGGCCTGCTCGCCGGCTTCCGGACCCCAGATCAGGACATCGCGGTGACGCAGTCGCTGCAGGTTGTCGCGGGTGCTGGCGGCGGCCCACATCTGCTGGTTCATCGCCGGGGCCAGCGCCAGCGGCGCCTTCGAGGCCAGTATTGTCGCGAGCAGCAGGTTGTCGCCCTGCCCTTCGACCAGCCTGGCAATGAAGTCGGCGGTGGCCGGAGCCACCAGGATCAGCTCGGCCCAGCGCGCCAATTCGATGTGCTCCATCGCATTGCCGGCTTCGCCCTGGAACAGCGACGAGGCTACCGGCTGACCGGTCAGGGCCTGAAAGGTCAGCGGACGGATGAACTCCAGCGCCGCGTCGGTCATCGCCACCCGCAGCTCGGCGCCGGCCTGGATCAGCAGGCGGCACAGCTCCGCCGACTTGTAGGCGGCTATGCCGCCGGTGACGCCGAGCAGGATGCGTTTCCCGGCCAGCGGGGTCTGGTTGTCGCAAGTATTCATATGTCGTATGTTACCGGCTTTGCACCGTATCGTCAGGGAATGACCATGAGCATACAGGACTGGCCCGAACTCGAACGCCCCCGCGAGAAGCTGCTGACGCTGGGTGCGCCCCGGCTTTCCGATGCCGAATTGCTGGCGATCTTCCTGCGCACGGGCATTGCCGGCAAGTCGGCGGTCGATCTCGCCCGCGAGCTGCTGGCGGATTTCGGTTCCCTGCGCGCCCTGTTGACCTGTGATCGCCGCGTCTTCTGCGCGCGCAAGGGGCTGGGTGATGCCAAGTACGCGCAGTTGCAGGCGGTGCTGGAAATGGCGCGCCGCCATCTCGCCGAGAGCCTGACCCGTCCCGATGCCCTGACCAGCCCCCAGGCCGCGCGCGCTTACCTGCAGGCGCAATTGCGCGACCGCGAGCATGAGGTTTTCGCCTGCCTGATGCTCGACAACCGCCATCGCGTGATCGCCTTTCGCGAGCTGTTCCAGGGCGGTATCGACGGCGCCAGCGTGTATCCGCGCGTGGTGGTCAAGCAGGCCCTGGCCGACAATGCGGCTGCCGTCATCCTTGCCCACAATCACCCCTCCGGCGTCGCCGAACCCAGCCAGTCCGACATCGCCATCACCCGCCGCCTCAAGGAAGCCCTGGCGCTGGTGGATATCCGCGTGCTCGATCACCTGGTGGTCGGCGACGAGGTGGTCTGCTTCTCGGAGCGAGGGCTGATCTGATCGCGACAGGCTCAGGGCTTCGTTCCGACTGGGAAAAGGGCAGCAGCGATCGTCCGTGAAAATGTCTGCGGCATGGAGGCCGCAGCCAAGCTTACAGGGATGTATTTACAGCGTTTTTCACGGGCGATCGCTGCTGCGCTATCTCCTGGATGGTGGGCTCCTGAAACCGGCTAGTCGGGCTTCACGTACTGGATCACGCCGAGGCGGATCAGCTCGGCGTGCAGCACCGCGGCGCGTTCCTGGCAGTCGTCGATTTCCAGCAACTGCTGCTTGAGCCCGTTGTCCAGAGGCAGCAGGAAGGCAAGCTGGAACAGGATGCGGTTGAAGTCCTCGTCGGCCTGTTTGTCGCGCGCCTGGGGATGGATGTGCAACAGCAGTTCCTGCATGTAGCGATAGGCATCGGGGATTTCGCAGGCCGGTTCCGGCGGCAGCAGTTCGACCTCGGCCCTCAGCAGGCCCTGGTCGTCGGGCCGGTATTCTAGGATGCGGAAGCGCCGGTCGCCGAGCACGCGGATGCCGAGCAGCCCGTCCTCGCGATTCTGCCAGTCCACGATGCGGGCGCGGGTGCCGGTACGGAACAGTTCGGGTTCGCGGTCGGTTTCCTCGCCGTCACGGATCAGCACGATGCCGAAGGGACGGTTGTCGCGCAGGCATTCGGCCACGAGATCGCTGTAACGGGGTTCGAAGATCTTCAGCGGCAGGCTGTTCCAGGGCAGCAGCACCGTGTGCAACGGGAACAGCGCCAGGGCTTCGCTCATCGTTCGCCCCAGCGTGGCGACAGCTGGTTGTCGATGCCGAGCTGGTCGAGTACCCGGCTGACGACAAAATCGATCAGGTCGTCCACGCTTTCGACGCCCTGGTAGAAGGCGGGGTTGGGCGGCATGATGACGACGCCCTGGTTCGACAGGCGCAGCATGTTCTCCAGGTGCAGGCTGGAGAAGGGCATCTCGCGCGGCAGCAGGATCAGCGGCCGGCGTTCCTTGAGGATGACATCCGCCGCGCGGTGGATCAGGTTGTTGCCGATGCCCTGGGCGATGGCCGCCAGGCTGCCCATGGAGCAGGGGCAGATCACCATCGCGTCGGCCACCGAGGAGCCGCTGGCCGGCGGCGCGGTCCACTGGTCGCGCCCGTACACGACCAACTGGTCATCCTCGATCGCAAAGCGCTCGCGCAACTGGCGCTGCATCGCCTGCGGGCTTTCGGCGAGCTTGAGATCGGTTTCCATCGCCATCACGATCTGCCCGGGCTGGGAGCAGAGAAACTGCACCCGGCAGCCGGCGATCAGCAATTGCTCGAGAAGACGCAGGCTGTAGGGCGCGCCGGAAGCGCCGGTCATGGCCAAGGTAATGGTGGCGGGCGGCTTCATTGATCTTGCACGATGCGCGTCAGGCAGGTGATTTCCATGGTTTTCTCGATCTGCTCCAGGGTTTCCGGCTCGGCCTCGCGGGCACGCCGCTCGTTGGCGTGGGACAGACGCTGGATCAGGCTGTCGAGGAACACCCGGTAGTATTTCAGTTGTGTGTCCATCGAGGTTTTTTCAAGCAGGGAGTTGGACATGGCCATCACGGTCACGTCGCTGCTGGCGACGATCGAGGCCTGCAGGCGCGAGCGGGTGATCAGCGCCGCCTCGCCGAAGCAGTCGCCAGGGCCCATGTCGTCCAGCGAGAGGCCGTCCTTGACCACCTCGACATGCCCCTGGGTGATGACATAGAGGGTGTTCTCGATCTCGCCCTCGGCGGCGATGACATCGCCCTTGCGATAGTCGATCCAGTCGCAGGCATCGACGATCTCGCTGATCTGCTGATCGCTGAAGTCGCGGAAGAAACGCAGCTGGCGCATCGAGGCCCATTTCTCCTGCATGTCGATCAGGTGGCCGACCAGACGCAGGCGGCCGAAGGCGCGGGACAGTTCGCTGGCCAGGGCCTGGGCCGTGGGGTAGCGCTCGTCGATATCCTTGCGCAGGCATTTCTCGACGATCTCCACCACCACCTCGGGCAGGTCTGGGCGCAGCAGCGACAGGGGGTCGGGGTCGCGCTCGAGAATCTGCTCCGTGAGTTCTTCGAGGGTCTTGGCGCGGAACAGCGGGCGGCGTGCCAGCAGCGTGTACATGACCGCGCCGAGGGAGTAGATATCCGATTGCGGTGTCAGCGTGGTCTCTTCGCGCACCTGTTCCGGGGGTGCGTACATCGGGCTGCCGAGGATGGCGCTGTCGCTGCCGGCACCGAGTTCGATATGGGCGATGCTGAAATCCATGATCTTGATCTGACCATCCAGGGTCAGCATGATGTTGGCCGGTTTCAGGTCGCGGTGGATGATGCCCTGGCGGTGGATGTACTCGAGTCCGACCGCGCACTGGTACATGGCATCGACCACCTGCACGGTGCTCAGGGCGCGATCCCCGCCGGTGTATTCGCTCAGGGGATGGCCATCGACGAACTCCATCACGATGTAGTTCATGTCGTCGATCTGCCCGGCGTCATAGACCGCGACGATGGAGGGGTGGTGCATGCGTCCGGCGGCGTAGACCTCGGAAAAGAACAGTTCGCGCATCTTCTGGGCCTGGCGCGGATCCTCCTGCCCCGGATCCTTGGCGACCTTGATCGCCACCGGGCGTTGCACGAAGGGGTCGTAGCCCTCGTAGACGATGCCCATCGACCCCTTGCCGATGCGGCGCTTGATGTCGTACTTGCCGATCTTGCTCGGGCGTTTCATGCCGAATCCTCCAGGGCTTGTGCAAGCCGGCGCGGCAGGCCGCCAAAGCCGCCATTGCTCATCAGCACGATACGGTCGCCGGGTCGGGCTTCGTTCAGCAGCCGGGCGACGATCTGCTGCAGATCGTCGAAGGCATGGAGCTTCTGCGGGCGTTCGGCACAAACCGCCTCGAGGCTCCAGTCGAGGTTGCCGGGATCGTAGAGCCAGGCCTGATCCGCGGCATCGAAGGCAGCGGCCAGGCGGTCGCGGTGCACGCCCTGTTTCATGGTGTTGGATCGTGGTTCGAAGATGGCGAAAAGCCGACCTTCGTTATTGTCGCGCAGGGCGCCGAGGGTTTCCGTGATGGCGGTCGGGTGATGGGCAAAATCCTCGTACAGGCGGATGCCGCGGGCCTCGGCGATCAGCTCCTGGCGGCGCTTGACGCCCCTGAAATCCCGCAGCGCCTCGATGCCGACCTCGATCGGAACCCCGGCGTGGCGCGCCGCGAGCAGGGCGGCAGCGGCATTGAGGCGGTTGAAACGGCCGGGAAGCGACAGTTCCAGCCGGTGGGTCCGGCTGCTGTCGCGGTCGAGCAGGCGTTGGTCGCCGAGCAGTTGCAGGTCGCTGTCGGCCTGGTCGCCGAAATGTTGCACTGGCGACCAGCAGCCCATATCGAGCATGGATTCCAGGTGGGGATCGCCGGAGCGGACAATGGCCAGCCCGTTGCGCGGGAGAATGCGCATCAGGTGGTGAAATTGCCGCTTGATCGCGTCCAGATCGTCGAAGATGTCCGCATGATCGAACTCGAGATTGTTCAGTACCAGGCTGCGCGGACGGTAGTGCAGGAACTTGCTGCGCTTGTCGAAGAAGGCGGTGTCGTATTCGTCGGCTTCGATGACGAAGAAAGGCGCCGCGCCGAGACGGGCCGAGATGCCGAAGTTCCGGGTCAGGCCGCCGATCAGGAAACCGGGCTGGAGCCCGGCCTGCTCGAGGATCCAGGCCAGCAGGCTGGCCGTGGTGGTTTTGCCGTGGGTACCGGCCACGGCCAGCACCCAGCGTTCGCGCAGCAGGTGTTCGGACAGCCATTGCGGACCGGAGATGTAGTCGAGCCCGCGCTCGAGGATGATCTCGACCTGTTCGTTGCCCCGCGACAGGGCGTTGCCGATGATGTAGA
>WGBK01000370.1 GCA_015494335.1 Gammaproteobacteria bacterium
GGCAGAAAGAACTCGGCGACCAGCAGTGGCTTGCGATCGATCAGGAACAGCGAGCGTCGACCCCAGATGGGCTGGCCGGAATCGCCTTCGGGCAGGGCGTTGCGATACAGGGGACTGTCGGGCATCAGGCGGCTCCATTCGATGCGTTCGCGTTTCAGGTTCGGCTGGGTGAACAGGTATTCGCCGAGGGGCTTGTCACCGAGATGCTGCAGCCGGCGGTGCTTGCCCTGCAATGTGCCCAGCGGGATCACCGAGCGCGCATAGACGCACAGTTCGTTGCCACAGAGCAGGTGCACCTGGCGCAGCAGTGCCTTCTGGTTGGCCGGGGCGCCGAGCAGCCGAGATTCGCTGGGCTCCGGGCGCTGCCAGTCCTCGTCCAGCACCCGTACCGAGAAGCGCTCGCCGCAACGCTGCTTGAGCCGCGCGGTCAACGAACCTTCGTCGCCGAGCCAGGCCAGTGCCTCGGGATCGATGCGGTTCTTCAGCGCCTGCGAAGGCAGGAACCAGCGCGTGGACTGGGTGGGCATGGGGATGATGGACCGGAAAATCAAAGCGCGTATTATACGCGATTCGCCAGTAGCCGACCTCATGCCGTTGAAATGCACGGGGTGACGTCAGCGCAAACTATGGCGCACCAGCGCTCATCCGTGAAAAACGCCGTAGATACATCCCTTCAGGCTTGGCTGCGGCATCCATGCCGCAGACATTTTCACGGATGACCACTGGTACTCTATTCCAATATCTTACATGGATTGATGACGGAGTCCTGATGAAACGCATCCCTGCCCTGCAACCCCTGTCGATGGAGCACCACCTGTCCCTGTCTCTTGCGGTCAAGGCCATGCGCGTGGCCCGAGGTGATGACGAGGCCGGGAAACAGGCCTTGTGCGAGCGCATCGTCGGTGAATACGCCGACCTGTGGCGGCCGCATTTCGATGCCGAGGAACGCTGCCTGTTCGAACCCTTCCACGGGCTGTCGACCGAGATCGACCGCCTTTGTGCACAGCTGACCGAGGAACATCGACAATTCGATGCCTGGGTCGATTCGATGAAACAGGGCGATTGCTCGATGCTCGAGGCCTTCGGCGAGCTGTTGCAGTCCCATACGCGCCTGGAGGAAAGACAGCTGTTCGGGTTGATCGAGGAACAACTCGATGCGTCCCGAAAGGCGGCTCTCGAGGCTTGTCTCGAAAATTCTTCCAGCAGGAATTGAAAGGCCCGTTTGCCGACCAGGGTCACAGCTGCACCTCGTCGAATACCGCAGAATGCCCGGCGTATGAAAATTCTTCACCTCATCGATACCACCGGCCCGGGCGGGGCGGAAACGGTTTTCATCGAACTGGCCGACCGGTTGCGGGAAAGGGGCCATCATTCGACCGTCGTTATCCGCGGTGAAGGATGGGTGGCCGAGGAGCTGCGGCGACGGGGCCTGGAACCGATCCTGCTGCCCTGCCGGGGCAGTTTCGAGCTGGGCTTTCTGCGTTCCCTGAAAGGCCTGATCGAGGATCGCGGGATCGAATTGATCCAGTCCCACTTGCTCGGTTCCAATGTCTATGCGGCGTTGGCCGGACTGTGGACGCGAACGCCCGTGGTCGCTACCTATCACGGCATGGTCGACATCAGCCCGAACGAGCGCTTCCGGCGCCTGAAGAAATGGGTCATGCGGCGCGGCATCGATCGTTACGTGGTGGTCAGCCAGCGACTGCTGGGCGTTATCGAAAACAACGACCTGCTGCAACGGGATCAGACCACGGTCATCTACAATGGGGTCGATGTGGAAGCATCCGGAAAAATGGCAGTCCGTGACCGGCAGGGCGGCTCCATTACCATCGGCAGTCTGGGCAACATCCGGCCGGCCAAGGCCTATGACCGCCTGCTCGAAGCCGCTCGTATCGTGATCGATCGTCGTCCCGAGGTTCGCTTTGTGATTGGCGGCGAAGGCAAGGGGCGCAGCCTGTACCGGAAGCTGGAGCAACAACGCCGCGACCTGGGCCTGGAAAATCAGGTCGAGTTTCTCGGATTCGTCGAGAATATACAGGGTTTCCTGTCTCAGCTGGATCTGTTCCTGCTGACTTCTTCCTCCGAGGGTTTTTCCATCGCTACTATCGAGGCCATGGCGGCCGGATTGCCGGTGGTGGCCACCCGTTGCGGGGGGCCGGAGGAGATCATCGAGGATGGTGTCGATGGCTGCCTGGTCGAGGCGAACAATCCCGAAGCCATCGCCGAGGGCTTGCTGGCGCTGATCGATGATCCCGAACAGGCTCGAGCGCTGGCTGAAAGGGGTCGTTTGAAGGCACGGGATACCTACAGCATGGATCGCATGATTCAGCGCTACGAAGATCTCTACCGGGAAGTTCTGGGATGATGGAAACGGCTTCGCGCCACGCTTCAGGGAGAAAGAAATGAGACTGCCCGCGCAACTGGAAGGCTATGTCAATGACCGGTTCGGATCCAAGCGTGGACTGTTGAACCGGCTGCGTGCACGACTTGGTTACCTGTTGGGAAGCTACCGGCAGCATCGTGAAGTGGATTTCAGCCAGGTGACACGGCTGGTCTTCATCTGCTCCGGCAATATCTGTCGCAGCCCCTTCGGAGCCTTCTATGCCCGTGAGAAGGGGTTTGAAGTCGATTCCTGTGGCCTACATACCCGCGGCGGCGATCCGGCCGACCCCAGAGCCGTGGCCTTCGCCGAAAGACTGGGTATCGACATGACGCCTCACCGCACGAAAAACATCAGCGATTACGAGCCACGCCCCGGCGATCTGTTGCTGGTAATGGAGCCTCGACAATACGAGGAGCTGGAGGCACTGGCACAGCAGGAGCAGTGGCCATCCTCGATTCAGCTTTCGATCCTGCCCCTGTTCGGAAAACCGCCCTCTCCCTATCTGCACGACCCTTACAGCGCCACCGAGGCCTTCTTCGATCATTGCGAACGTCAGGTGATGGCATCGGTCGATGGCATTGCGCAGCGGATAAAAGACGCGACCCAATGAAAAGGCCTCCGCTAGGGAGGCCTTGATGTATCAGAGTTGATGCGCGAGGTCATATCGCCAGGTATTCGTGGCGCAGTTCCTCGTTTTCCAGCACTTCGTCGGCGGTGCCGTCGAACACGATGTTGCCCATGTCGAGGATCAGGGCGCGGTCGGCCAGGCGCAGGGCGGCGACGGCGTTCTGCTCGACGATGATGGTGGTGATGCCGTGCTTCTTGATGCTGTCGACGATGCTGGCAATCTCCTGCACGATGACCGGGGCGAGACCCTCGTAGGGCTCGTCGAGTAGTAGCAGCTTGATGTCACGGGCCAGGGCGCGTGCCACTGCCAGCATCTGCTGCTCGCCACCGGACAGGGTGGTGCCGATCTGGTTGCGGCGTTCTGCTAGACGCGGGAAATGTTCGTAGATGCGCTCGATGCTCCAGCCCACCGGCGGGGCGATCTGTGCCAGCTGCAGGTTTTCCTCGACCGTCAGGCCGGGGATGATGCGCCGGTCCTCGGGCACCAGGGCGACGCCGGCACGGGCAGCGTCGTGGGCGGCCATGCGATGCAGCGGCTGGTGGTCCAGCCACAGTTCCCCGTGGGTCAGCTGCGGGTCGTCGAGACGCGCGATGCTGCGCAGGGTCGAGGTCTTGCCGGCGCCGTTGCGCCCGAGCAGGGCTACCACCTCGCCTTCGCGGATGTCGAAGTTGACGCCCTGTACGATGTAGCTTTCGCCGTAGTAGGCATGGATGTCCCAGCAGGAGAAGAACGCGGGATCGGAGCCCTGGCTGCGAACCGGGGGGACGCGTTCGTCGACCTGGACGTCACCTATCAGTTGATCAGTCATCTTCGGATTCTCCGAGGTAGGCTTCCTTCACTTTGGGGCTGTTGCGGATCTCGTCCGGGGTGCCGCTGGCGATGATCCGCCCCTGGGCCAGCACGCTGATTCGGTCGGCGAGGCTGAACACCACATGCATGTCATGCTCGATGATGACCTTGGTCATGCCGGACTCCTTGATCTGCTTGAGCAGATCGATGGTGCGGTTGGTGTCGTGGCGCGACATGCCGGCGGTTGGCTCGTCGAGCAGCAGCAGCTTCGGCTCCTGCACCAGTCCCATTGCGAGTTCGAGGCGTCGTTTGTCGCCGCGCGAGATGCTGCCGGCGTGATGATCCCAGAAGCGGTCGAGGCTGACATCGGCCAGTGCCTTCATGGCACGGTCGCGCAGCTCGGTTTCGCGGTCGAGAGAGCGCATCGGGTTGAAGCGGAAGGTGCCGTCGCGCTTGGCCAGGGCCGGCAGCAGGACATTCTCCAGCAGGTTCAGGTCGGGGAAGATTTCCGGTGTCTGGAACACCCGGACCATGCCGGCGTGGTTGATGTCCCAGGGCTGCTGGCCGACCATATTGTGGCCGTTGAAGGTGACCGTGCCGGTGTCCGGCTCGAGTCGGCCGATACAGCAGTTGAGCAGGGTCGACTTGCCGGCGCCGTTGGGGCCGATGATCGCATGGGTCTCGCCCTCGGTAACCTTCAGGTTGACCTCGGACAAGGCGTGCAGACCGCCGAAGGTCTTGCTGACGTTGTCGATGTCGAGAATGTAGCTCATGAGGCACCTCCGGACTCACCGGCCATGCCGAGACGGCGCTTGAGGAAACGGCTGAGCAGCGACAGGCCCTGCATCACGCCGCCGGGCAGGAAGATCACTACCAGCATGAACAGCATGCCCAGGGTCAGGTGCCAGCCTTCGCCGACGAAGGGTGCGGTGATGGTGGTCATGAATTCCTGCAATGGTCCGGGCAGGAAGTCATAGGCATCGAACAGGGCCTTCTCGTTCAGGGCCGAGAAGATGTTCTCGAAATACTTGATGATGCCGACGCCGAGCAGCGGCCCGATCAGTGTGCCGGCGCCGCCGAGGATGGTCATCAGCACGACCTCGCCGGAAGCGGTCCATTGCATGCGTTCGGCTCCGGCCAGGGGGTCGGTCACGGCCATCAGCGAACCGGCCAGTCCGGCGAACATGCCGGAGATGATGAAGGCCGACAACAGGTAGGGCCGGGTGTTGAAGCCGGTGTATTTCATGCGCATCTGGTTCGACTTGATGGCGGTCAGCTTCAGGCCGTAGGGCGAGCGGAAGATCTTCAGCGTGATCCAGAAACCGATGATCAGCAGCACGGCGCAGAAGTAGAAGCCGCTGTAGCCCTTCATCTCCAGGCCGAACAGGTTGGTGCTGGGCAGACCCTCGGTGGGCAGGATACCGGCCATGCGGTCGAACCAGCGCGGGTCCTGCTGGGTCAGCTGCAGGCCGGTCTCGCCGTTGGTGATCGGGGTCAGCACCGAGTAGGCCATGGCATAGGCCATCTGCGCGAAGGCCAGGGTCAGGATCGAGAAATAGATGCCCGAGCGGCGCAGGCTGAGCCAGCCGATGAGCCAGGCGAACAGGCCGGACACCAGGGTGCCGAGAATCACCGCCGGGATTACGTTCATGGTCAGCAGCTTGAAGCTCCAGACCGCGGTGTAGGAACCCACGCCGAGAAAGGCGGCGTGACCGAAGGACAGGTAGCCGGTGAGGCCGAACAGGATGTTGAAGCCGATCGCGAACAGGCCGAAGATGGCGAATTTCTGCAGCAGATCGGGGTAGTTCGCGCCGATCGGTGCCAGCCACCAGGGCGCGCTGAGCACGATGGCGGAGAACAGCAGCATGGCGACGAGGTTGTTTTTCAGGCTCATGATCAATCCTCCATCACGCCTTCACGGCCCATCAGTCCGCGCGGGCGGACCAGCAGGATGACCACGGCGACCAGGTAGATGATGATCTGGTCGATGCCGGGCAGGATCGACTTGACCTCGTTCATCGAGGCGAAGGACTGCAGGATGCCGAGCAGGAAGCCGGCGGCCACCGCCCCTTCCAGCGAGCCCATGCCGCCGACCACGACCACGACGAAGGACAGCACCAGGAAATCCATGCCCATGTGGTAGTCGGGTGGCAGGATCGGCGCATAAAGCGCGCCGGCCACGCCAGCGACCACGGCCGCCAGTCCGAACACGATGGTGAAGCGGCGTTGCACGTTGATACCGAGCAGGCCGACGGTTTCGCGGTCGGCCATGCCTGCGCGCACCACCATGCCGAAGGTGGTGTACTTGAGAAAGGCGAACACCGCGAAGATGACGACGCCGGAGGCCAGCAGGTAGATCAGCCGCCACCAGGGATAGACCAGGTCCTCGCCGAGGCCGAACAGGGCGCCCACGGGCGCGCTGCCGGAAACGACGGCGGGCGCCGGGGTCGGAATCGGGTTGGCGCCGAAGTAGGCCTTGACCAGTTCCTGCAGCACGATGGCGAGGCCGAAGGTGACGAGGATCTGGTCGGCGTGGGTACGCTTGTAGAAATGCTTGATCAGGCCGCGCTCCATCAGCACGCCGACCAGCAGCATGAAGGGAATCACGACCAGAATGGAAATGGGTACCGCGTAATCGATGATCATGCGGCCGGTATCGCCCCACCAGATTTCGAGGTAGGGAATCTCCTTGTAGGCATCGAAGAAGGTGATGCTCTCGTCCTTGACGCGTTTTGAAATGGTCAGCAACTGCTGGACCGAGACGGCGCTGAAGGCGCCCAGCATGAACAGCGCGCCATGGGCGAAATTGACGATGCCCAGCGTGCCGAAAGCCAGTGTCAGGCCAAGGGCGATCAACGCATAGGCGCCACCCTTGTCCAGGCCGTTCAGGATTTGAATCAGGATTGCGTCCATAGATTTGCCAAGGGGTTCGAGTAAAGGGTAGAGGTACCCTGACGGGTTGACATGACTGCGCGCCCACAGGATGCGGGCGCGCAGATCATCCCTGTCCCCGCGCCGGGCGCGGGGGAAGGAGGCCGGTCAGACCTTGTACGGCCCGAGCTTGCAGCCGAACTGGGTCGGCGGGTACTCGACCTGCTTGCGCGGTACTACCTGCTCGACCTGCAGAAGGTCGAACTGGCTGGTCGGGTTCGGGTTACCGCGTACGACCAGTACATCCTTGAAGCACTGATGATCCTCGGCGCGATACTCGGTCGGCCCGTTGCCCATGCCGTCGAACTTGAAGCCTTCCAGCGCCTTGATCACTTCCGGCGGATAGAAGGTGCCGGCACGCTGGCAGGCATCGGCGTAGAGCAGGGTCTGCACATAGCAGGTATGTGCGGCCTGGGACGGCGGGAAGCCGTACTCGGCGCCGAAGGACTTGACGAAGGCCTGGGAGCCGGCGTCCTTGAGCTGCCAGTTCCAGTTGGTGGTACCGAGGATGCCCTTGATCGCATCGCCGGCGCCCTGGGCCATCAGGCGGGAGAACAGCGGCACAACGATCTCGAACTTCTTGCCGTTGACCATCTTGTCCTTGAGACCGAACTGAACCGCCTGGGTCAGGGAGTTGATCATGTCCTTGCCGTAGTGGTTCAGGATCAGCACGTCGGCACCGGAGTTCAGTACCGGGGTGATGTACTGGGAGAAGTCGCCTGCGCCTACCGGTGTACGTACGGTGGCAACGGTTTTCCAGCCCAGCTCCTCGGTGGTCTGCTTGATCGACTCTTCCTGGGTCCAGCCCCAGGTGTAGTCGGCGGTCAGATGGTAGGCCTTGCGGTCGGTGCCGTATTCCTTCTTCAGTACCGGGCCCAGCGCGCGACCGGACATGTAGGCGTTGAAGAAGTGACGGAAGCCGTAACGGCGACAGTCCTTGCCGGTGGTGTCGTTGGAGTGGGTCAGGCCGGCCATGAAGATGACGCCCATTTCCTGGCACAGGCCCTGTACCGCGATGGCCACGCCGGAAGAGGAGCCGCCGGAGATCATCAGCACGCCGTCCTTCTCGATCATGCGCTTGGCGGAAGCGCGGGCCGCGTCGGATTTGGTCTGGGTATCGCCGGTGACGTATTCGACCTTCTTGCCGAGTACGCCGTTGCCCTTCAGCGACAGCGGCTTCATGGTGTTGAGCATGCCGCCGTCGCCCTCGCCGTTGAGGTGTTTGACGGCCAGCTTGAAGGCGCGCAGTTCGTCCGCGCCCTCGTCGGCGTAGGCGCCGGTCTGGGGTACGTTGAAGCCCAGCTTGATGCTCTTGGCGTTGCCGGGATTGTTGCGGAAGTTCATGTCGGAGGCGGCATAGCCGTCCTTGACGAAGAACATCGGCGCGCTGGCGACCACGCCGGTGGCGGCGCTGGCCTTCAGAAAGCCGCGACGGCTGGAATTCGTGCTGTTGTCTTTCTTGGTCATGGTTTACCTCAATGTTCAATGGAGCGCTGGGATCAGCGGGAATGGCCCCGACCAGACGCTGCTCGTGATTGTTATGGGCTGCCGTTCCGGGCGGGCCGGCATCGACAGTGCGGCTTTTTTAGCATGATTCGGACCGGGTTGAAAATGTTATTGCCAAATATCGACCCTTGACGCCGACAATGACAGGAAAAAGCGCAACATGTTACCCTTGGTAACACGCAAGTGTTTCGATCCGTAACGAAAACGGGTGCCGTCATGCCTTCTCCATCCTCCGCTCCGAAAGCCTCCGAGCTGACCCTGGCAGCCCTGCTGCTGGTGCTGTTGCTGCTGCTGTCGCCGTTGCGTCAGTGGTGGGCCGCGCTGGATGCCCCCTGGTATGCCCCCTACCTGCTGTGGGCCTTCGCCATCCTGCTCAGTGCCGGGTTGCAGGCCTGGCTTGCCCGGGTCGATCGCGACCGGGACGGGGATTGAATCGATGATGCAGTTCGAGCTGTGGGTGCTGTTTGTCGTCAGCGTGCTCTACCTCGGGCTGCTGTTCCTGATCGCCACCGCCGCCGAGCGCAAGTGGTTGCCGTCGAGCCTGGTGCGGCACCCGTTGGTATACGCGCTGTCCCTGGGCGTCTATGCCACCTCCTGGAGCTACTACGGCAGCGTGGGTCTGGCCGACCGGCAGGGTTATACCTTTCTCGCGGTTTATCTGGGCGTGACCCTGGCCTTTCTGGCCTCGCCGGTGCTGCTGCGGCCGATCCTGCGCCTGGTGAGGCAGTACCAGCTTTCCTCCCTCGCCGACCTGATGGCCTTCCGCTACCACAGCCAGGCCGCCGGGGTGCTGGTGACCCTGTTCATGCTGACCGGCGCCCTGCCCTACATGGCGCTGCAGATCCAGGCGGTGACCGATACCCTGCGCGTGCTGACGGGCGATACCGAGACCGCCTACCTGGCCCAGGGCTTCAGCCTGACCATGACGCTGTTCGCGATCCTGTTCGGCGCGCGCCACCTGACCCCGCGCGAGAAGCACGAGGGTCTGGTGCTGGCCATCGCCTTCGAATCGCTGGTCAAGCTGATCGCGCTGATGGTGGTGGGGGCCTACGCCGTGTTCGGCATCTTCAACGGCCTCGATGGCTTCTCGCGCTGGGTCGACAACAACCCGCAGGCCACCGAGGCGCTGATGCGGCCCATCCACGAGGGGCCGTGGGGCACGATGCTGCTGCTGGCCTTCAGCGCGGCCTTCCTGCTGCCACGGCAGTTCCACATGATCTTCGTCGAGAACATCCGCAGTGCCAACCTGCGTTCGGCCAGCTGGCTGTTCCCGCTGTTCCTGCTGCTGCTCAATCTCTCGATACCGCCGATTCTGTGGGCTGGTCAGTCGCTGGACCTGAGCTATGGCGCGGATCTGTATGTGCTCGGGGTTTCGATGCAGAGCCAGTCGGCGCTGTTGCCGGTATTCATCTTCATCGGCGGCATCTCGGCGGCCAGCGCCATGATCATTGTCACCACCATCGCCCTGGCCTCGATGAGCCTCAATCACCTGATTCTGCCGCTGCGCATGACGCGGCAGAAGGCGCTGCCGGTCAACCTCTATCGTCTGCTGATCTGGGGCAAGCGGATCCTCATCGTACTGATCATCCAGGCCGGCTTCGCCTTCTACCTGTTCCTGCAGACGCACCAGGAACTGACCGATCTTGGCCTGATCTCCTTCGTTGCCGTGGCCCAGTTTCTACCGGGCGTGTTCGGCCTGCTGTACTGGCGGCGCGCCAACCGCAGTGGTTTCCTGGTCGGCCTGCTGGCCGGAGCGCTGCTGTGGATATCGACGCTGATCCTGCCGTTGTTCGCCCGTGCCGGCTGGCTGCAGGACTCCTGGCTGCAGGCGCTGATGCTGCCGATGAGTTCCACCGACAGCGCGCAATGGACCCTGATGCTGAATGCCGGCCTGTTCGTGCTGGTGTCACTGCTGCGTGGGCAGGATGAGCCGGAGCGGCGCGCGGGGGAAGCCTGTGTCGGGCAGACGCGCCAGACCGGCGGCGCGATTCCCCAGGCGGCCAGCCTGCAACAGTTCGAGGCGCGGCTGGCGGAGATCACCGGCGCCGAAATGGCGGCCAAGGAAGTGTCGCTGGCGTTGCAGGATCTGGGGTTGGAGGGATCAGCGCTGGGGCGTGGCGAACTGGCACAGCTGCGTCAGCAGATCCGCCACAATCTATCGGGCCTGGTCGGACCGGTGCTGGCCAACATGGTGGTGACCGAACAGCTGGCGGTGGACGGCAATGCGCGGGTGGCGATCGCCGATACCATTCGTTTCGTCGAGAAGAGCCTGGCGGGTTCTCGCCTCGAACTGAAGGAAATGGCGGGCGAACTGGATGCTCTGCGCCGTTTTCATCACCAGGTGCTGCACGAGCTGCCCCTGGCCGTGGTGACCCTGTCGTCCGAGTTGCAGGTAACCAGCTGGAATGCGGCCATGGAACAGCTCAGTGGCATCTGCGGGGATGGGTTGCTGGGACAGGCCGTGGCGGATCTGCCTGCACCCTGGAACCGGCTGCTGGCCGATTTCATCGCCCGCGACGAAACGGTGCAGCGTGGACTGCGCCAGCGCATGCCGAACGGCCTGCGCATTCTCAACCTGTTTCGTTCGACCCTGCAGGGGCCGGCCCAGTCAGGCGATGACGACGACGCTCAGGGCTTTGTCATCGTGATCGAGGATCACTCGGAGATTCACCAACTGGAAACCGAGCTGGCGCACAGCGAACGCCTGGCCTCCATTGGTCGGCTGGCCACCGGCGTTGCCCACGAAATCGGCAACCCGGTCACGGGCATTGCCTGCCTGGCCCAGGATATCCAGGCCGAGCCGGACAACCCCGGCCTGGCGCGCCGTGGCGTCGAGGATATCCTGCGTCTGACCGGGCGTATCTCCGATATCGTGCAATCCCTGGTGCGTTACAGCCATGCCGGCGCCGGGCTCGAGCAGCGCAACCAGCGGGTGCGCCTGGGCGAGCTGGCAAGCGAAGCCATCGGTCTGGTTTCGCTCAGCCGCAAGGGCAAGCAGATCGACTTCCGCCTGATCGGTGAAGACGACGAAGAGATCGATGGCGACTACCAGAAACTGCTGCAACTGCTGGTCAACCTGCTGAGCAACGCGGTCGATGCCTCCGACGAATCCGCGCGCGTCGAAATCCGCTGGAAACGAATGCCGGACGGGGGTCTGCAACTGTCGGTGATCGACCAGGGCCAGGGCATCGAGCCGCAGTGGCTGACGCGCATCTACGACCCTTTCTTTACCACCAAGCAGGCTGGCGAGGGCACCGGTCTCGGGCTGTCGCTGGCCTGGAGCATCGTGCGCGATCACGGCGGCCGCATCGAGGTGCACAGCGAACCCGGTTCGGGCAGTGAATTCATCGTGACATTGGGCGGCGCCCGGGAGGTAGCGAAGCATGAGTGAAATCCTCGTGGTCGAGGACGAGCCGGTAATCCGCGACAGCCTGGCCCGCCTGCTGCAGCGCCAGGGCCACGCCACCCGGGAGGTCGGCAGCGTGGACGAGGCGATGGCCGAGGGGCTGGACAACTTCGACCTGATCATCGCCGACATCCGTCTTCCCGGAGCCGAGGGCACCAGCCTGATCCAGCCGGCGGCGCCGGTGCCGGTGTTGCTGATGACCAGCTATTCGTCGGTCGAATCGGCGGTCAACGCGATGAAACAGGGCGCGGCGGACTATATCGCCAAGCCCTGGAGCCACGACGAGATGCTGCTGACCGTGCAGCGGCTGCTCGAAAGCCGCCGGCTGCAGTTGCAGAATCGCTCGCTCAAGCGCGAGATTGAACAGCGCTATCCGGTGCGCAACCTGCGTGGCAGCAGCGAAGCCATGCGCAATGTGGTCGAGCGAATCCGCCTGCTGGCCGACAGCGAGGCCCCGGTGCTGGTGCAGGGCGAGACCGGCACCGGCAAGGAGCTGGCCGCGCGCGCGATCCATGCCGGCAGCCCGCGTTCCGAGCAGCCGCTGGTTTGCGTCAACTGCGCCTCGATTGCCGAATCGCTGATGGAATCGGAGCTGTTCGGCCACGTCAAGGGTGCCTTTACCGGGGCGCAACAGAGCCGCCGCGGTCTGATCGCCGAAGCCGATGGTGGCAGCCTGTTCCTCGACGAGATCGCCGAATTGTCGATGGAAGCCCAGGCCAAGCTGCTGCGGGTGATCGAGGAGGGCGAGATCCGTCGCGTCGGTTCCGACCGGGTGCGACGGGTGGATATCCGGCTCATATCGGCGACCCACCGGGATCTCGCCAAACGGGTCGAAGAGGGGCGCTTCCGCCGCGACCTCTACTACCGGCTCAATGTCACCCAGATCGAGATGCCGGCCCTGCGCGAGCGCGGCGAGGATATCCTCGAGTTGGCCGAGATCTTTCTCGCGGAAACGGCCGCCCGCCAAGGGCGCGATCCGGGGTTGCGTTTCAGTGCCCGCGCGCGTCGGCGTCTGCTCGACTATGCCTGGCCCGGCAATGTGCGCGAACTGGAGAATGTGGTCGAGCGGGCGGTAATCCTGGCGCGACGAAGCCTCATCGACGAGGACGACCTGGGTCTGGAACCGCCGGCGCGCAAGCGCCTGCGCGGCATCCCCGACAACCTGAGCCTGGACGAGTACTTCGTCGCCTTCGTGCAGGCGCACCAGGGCCGACTCAACGAAACCGAGCTGTCGAAACGGCTCGGCATCAGCCGCAAGAGCCTGTGGGAGCGTCGGCAGCGCCTCGGCATTCCGCGCAAGTGATTGCGCTGGATCAAGCGGCGGGGAGCTTCGCGGAACGCGGGGCTTGAATTTACTCCGGCAAGCTACATATCGCCAGCAGAAACACGAATATCAATGCTTACCGGAGAATCGACATGGCGCTGGAAAAAATCGAAAAACAGGATCTGAAACATTTCTTCGACAACCTCAGCCGCGTCTTGCCGGCGGAGACGGTAGAGATCGAGGTGGTTGGCCTCGATATTGGCGACCAGGTGGCCGCCAGCAGCATCTTCCTCAACGGCATTACCTACGACGATGCCAGCGACGAGCTCGTGCTGGATCTGTCTGATGTGGCCGAACACAGCATCGCCGGGCCGCAGGAGGTCTGGGTCGACCAGGACGACGAGGGCCTCAAGAGTATCGAGGTCCAGTGCAAGGAAGGCCATCGACACATCATCAAGTTCAAGTAGGCGACGGCCATCCAACAGCAAAAAAGCCATCCCCCCGGGATGGCTTTTTTGTGCAGGCCGCAAGACCGAATATGGTGGCTACGCCCTGATTTGAACAGGGGACCCCATCATTATGAGTGATGTGCTCTAACCAGCTGAGCTACGTAGCCGTGGGATTTGAAGGGGCGGGATTCTCGCCGTTCGCCCCACGCTTGTCAAGCCCGAAGGGGCCTGCCGGCGGGCCTCAGACATTGAAGCGGAAGTGCACCACGTCGCCGTCCTGCATCACATAGTCCTTGCCCTCGAGGCGCCACTTGCCGGCATCCTTGGCGCCCTGCTCGCCGCCGTACTCGATGAAGTCGTCGTAGGCGATGACCTCGGCGCGGATGAAGCCCTTCTCGAAGTCGGTATGGATGACGCCGGCCGCCTTCGGCGCGGTGTCGCCGACATGGATGGTCCAGGCGCGGACTTCCTGTACCCCTGCGGTGAAGTAGGTCTGCAGCTTCAGCAGCCGGTAGCCGGCATGAATGACGCGGTCTAGGCCCGGTTCCTCGAGCCCCAGTTCGTCGAGGAATTCCTTCATCTCGTCCGCTTCCAGTTCGGCGATCTCGGCCTCGATGGCGGCGCAGACCGGCACCACATCGGCGCCCTCTTCCTCGGCCACGCGGCGCACCGCGTCCAGGTGCGGGTTGTTGTCGAAACCGTCTTCCGAGACATTGGCGATATACAGCACCGGCTTGGCGGTGATCAGGTGCAGGTCGTGCATCCAGCCCTGTTCCTGCTCCTCGATGGCCAGCTTGCGCGCGCTGTTGCCCTCGGCCAGGTGAGCCTGCACCTTGAGCAGGAAGGCGTGCTTGGCCTTGGCCTCCTTGTCGTTGGACTTGGCGGCCTTGGCCGCGCGCTCGACCTGGCGGTCGATGGATTCGATGTCGGCCAGCAACAGCTCGGTGTTGATGGTTTCGATATCGCCGACCGGATCGATCTTGCCGCTTACATGGACGATGTCGTCGTCCTCGAAGCAGCGCACCACCTGGGCAATGGCGTCGGTTTCGCGGATATGACCGAGGAACTGGTTGCCGAGCCCCTCACCCTGGGAGGCGCCGGCGACAAGACCGGCGATGTCGACGAACTCCATCGTCGTGGGGATGGTTCTCTTCGGCTGGACGATTTCGGCCAGGCGCTCGAGCCTCGGGTCCGGAACCTCCACCACGCCCACATTGGGGTCGATGGTGCAGAAGGGGTAGTTCTCGGCGGCGATGCCGGCCTTGGTCAGGGAATTGAACAGGGTGGACTTGCCGACATTGGGCAGTCCGACGATGCCGCATTTGAATCCCATGGGGTTACTCCTGTTTGCTGTGCAGCTGTTGCATGGCCTTGTCGAGATAACCCTCGAGCAACAGCGGCAGTATCTCGAGACTGCGCTGGTTGGCTTCCTCGATCGCCGCGAGATCCTCGCGCGAGGGGGCCTTGAGCACATAGTTGACGACCTGGTTGCGATCGCCCGGATGACCGATGCCGATGCGCAGGCGAAGGAAATCCCGGCCGATCTGCTGGATGATGTCGCGCAGGCCGTTGTGCCCGCCATGTCCGCCGCCGACCTTGAGGCGATTGTCGCCGGGGGGCAGATCCAGCTCGTCGTGCAATACCAGGATCTGCTCCGGGCGGATCTTGAAGTAGCGCGCGAGCGCGGCCACCGACTGGCCGCTGCGGTTCATGAAGGTGCCCGGCTTGAGCAGGTGGACATCCCGGTCGCCGTAGCGGAACTTGCCGACCTCGCCGTGAAAGCGGGATTCGGGGCGCAGAGAAGCGCCGCGATCCCGCGCCATGTCGTCCAACAGCCAGAACCCGGCATTGTGCCGGGTTCCGGTGTACTTGGTCCCGGGGTTGCCGAGACCGACGATGAGGCGGATATCCGCTTTGCGTGGCGCCATGGCGAAGCGGCAGGCAGGTTACTCCTCGCCGCCTTCCTCTTCCGGTGCCTCGGCTTCCTCGGCGCCTTCCTCTTCCATGTCGGCCTTGGAGTCGCGGGTCTTGTGGACCGCGGCCACGCCGGTGTCATGGTCTTCGCCGTGGGTCAGCGCAACGATCTGCACGCCTTCCGGCAGCTTGATGTCGGACAGGTGCAGGCTTTCCTCGAGCTTGAGATCGGCAACGTCGAGTTCCAGGTACTCCGGCAGGTTGCCCGGCAGACACATGATCTCGACCTCGTTGACCAGGCGGTTGAGCAGGCCGCCCTGCATCTTCACGCCGTGGCAGGCTTCCTCGTTGACGAAGTGGATCGGCACGGTAACCGTCAGCATCTTCTTCTTGTCGACGCGCTGGAAGTCGGCGTGCAGCACGCGGTTCTTGAAGGGGTGGCGCTGCAGATCGCGCAGGATCACGTCTTCCTTCTTGTCCTTGCCCACCTTCATCGAGATGAGCTGGGTGTAGATTGCCTCATTCTCCAGGGAATGCAGGAACTTGTCGTGCTCCAGGGTGATGGCGACGGGATCGGAATCCGCACCGTAGATGATCGCCGGAATCAGACCGGACTTCCTCAGGCGGCGGCTCGCACCTTTCCCCAAGTCGGTCCGATGTTCGGCGACGAGTTCGATTTTGTCAGACATTACTGTTACTCCAGTTGGTCAATAAAAAAATCACCTCGATGAGGTGATTGCGTCCCTTCCTCGCGACCAGGAAAGGGATCGTCAGTCCATGTACAGCGAACTGACCGATTCTTCGAAATGGATGCGGCGGATGGTCTCGGCCAGCATCCAGGCCACGGACACCACGCGAATGCGCATGCAGGCCTTGGCCTCGGGCGATAGCGGGATGGTGTCGGTGACGATCAGTTGATTGATCACCGAATCATTCAGGTTGTCGATGGCCTTGCCCGACAGCACCGGATGGGTGCAGTAGGCGTAGACCGCCTGGGCGCCGTGCTCCTTGAGGGCGCCGGCCGCCTGGCACAGGGTGCCGGCCGTATCCACCATGTCGTCGACGATGATGCAGGTCTTGTTCTCCACATCGCCGATGATGTTCATCACCTTCGCCATGTTCGGTTTCGGGCGGCGCTTGTCGATGATCGCCAGCTCGGCCCCGAGCTGCTTGGCCACGGCCCGGGCTCGCACCACGCCGCCGACATCGGGAGAAACGACGATCATTTCCGGGTACTTCTGTTTCCAGATGTCGCCCATCAGGATCGGCGAGGCATAGACATTGTCCACCGGCCGATCGAAAAAGCCCTGGATCTGGTCGGCGTGCAGATCGACGGTCAGCACCCGGTCCACACCCACGCTGGTCAGCATGTTGGCGACCACCTTGGCGGTGATCGGCACGCGCTGCGAGCGCACCCGGCGATCCTGGCGCGCGTAACCGTAATAGGGGATCACCGCGGTGATGCGATAGGCCGACGCGCGCTTCATCGCGTCGATCATCACCATCAGTTCCATCAGGTTGTCGTTGGTCGGCTTGCAGGTCGGCTGGATGATGAAGATATCCTTGCCGCGCACATTCTCGCGAACCTCGACCGAGATCTCGCCATCGCTGAAACTGCTCACCGACGCCTGTCCCAGCGGGATGTCCAGATGACGGGTGATGGCCCTGGCCAGTTCCGGGTTGGCATTCCCGGTGAACACCATGATGTCGTGTGCGTTGCCGACCATCTGAGAAGCGCTGTGAGCTGAAAATGGCTGGGCCGGCAGGATTCGAACCTGCGCATGCTGGGATCAAAACCCAGTGCCTTACCGCTTGGCGACGGCCCAGTAGATTGTGTGCCTCCGTTCGGTTCGAACCCTGCCGGTTCGATGCAACGGGCTTCCGGCCCGTTCAGGTATCGCTGAAGTCTTCGGGGTAGCACCTCGTGGCCGCCGGATTGTGGTTCAATCCGCGGGCGACGAAGGCTTTCCAGCGCTCCGGCGTCCGGGCTGCGACGGCGCGGGCCTCGTCTTCCCGCTCGAAGGCGGCGAAGATGCAGGCGCCGGTTCCGGTCATGCGCGACGGGGCGAAACGACCCAGCCAGTCGAGGGCCTCGGCGATCTCCGGATGGCGGCTTGCGGCCACCGGCTCGCAGACATTTCTTCCGCGGCCTTCCAGAAAGGCGCGTATTGTGATCGGAGCGCAATCCCGTGTCAAATCCCCAGCGGTAAAAATTTCGCCGGTGGAGACGAAAATTCCGGGGTGGATCACCAGGAACCAGGGTTCGGGCAGGGACAGCGGCTGCAATCGTTCGCCCACGCCCTCGGCCCAGGCGCTGCGGCCGAACAGGAACACCGGTACATCAGCTCCGAGTTCGAGACCGATCGGGATCAGTTGCTCGCGCCCGAGACCCTGTTGCCACAGCCGGTCGAGACCCATCAGCACGGTGGCCGCGTCGGAACTGCCGCCGCCCAGGCCGCCACCGACGGGTATGCGCTTGTCGAGGCGGATGTCGACGCCGAAGTGGCAACCGCTGTGCTGTTGCAATCGCCGAGCGGCACGCACAGCCAGGTCGTCCTCCTCGGGGATGTCGGGGTTGCCGCCGATTCGGCGGATGCGGCCATCCTCGCGCAGGGTCAGGCCAATGCGGTCTTCGAGGTCGATGAACTGAAAAGCCGTCTGCAGCTCGTGATAGCCGTCGGGTCTGCGCCCGGTGACATGCAGCATCAGGTTGAGCTTGGCGGGCGCGGACAGGTCGAGTTGCCGGAGTGAAGTCGCTGTCATGGTCTCAACCCGGGAAATCCGGGAACAGCTTGTCGCGTGGCCGGGTCGGGGCCTTCTGCCACTGGTCGATGACGATCTTGATGCGCACGCGGCCGCGTTTCATGTACAGGCGGCGCGGCAGGGCCGGCAGGGCGTTGGCGGGTTCGTCATAATCCAGGTAGTGAATCCACCAGCCGTCCTGTTGCAGGATCTTGAGCCGGCCACTGGCGTCGATTTCGGGTTGCGCCGGGGAGCCGGGGGCCGGCAGGCCGCGCACCCAGTATTCCAGTCCTTCCACCGGAATGTCCCAGCCGGTGACCTGGCGCAGCAACCTCTCGGCGCTGTCCGCCCTGCGGACTTCGCCGTCGGCGGTGCTGAGCTGGTAGGCCTCGCCGAGGCGACGAATGCGTACCATGCCCTGGCCCAGGGCGGCTTCCAGGGTCAGGCTGTTGTCGCCGCGCCCGTGAATCCAGTCGAGGCCGAGGTTGTAGACCTCCTCGTCGATGAACAGGGCGACGCGACCGCGCAGGTGCCACTCATCGAAATCGCGCAATGGGGCCTGTCGCTGCAGCCACAGGCCGTGGCTCTGGTCGGTGACCGGGATACTTCCCGTGCTGCAGGCGCCCAGCAGCGACAGTGCCAGCAACAGCGGCAGAACCCGCGGCAACCTCATGGATCAGTTCCGGGACAGGCGCTTCATGGTTTCGAGCAGCAGCGGGTCCTTGGGGGATTTTTTCAGCGCCCGCTGCCAAACCTTGCGCGCCTCGTCGCGACGGCCGGTGACCCACAGCACCTCGCCGAGATGGGCGGCGACTTCGGGGTCGTCCATTTTCGACAGGGCCTTGCGCAGCAGGCGGATGGCTTCGTCGATGTTGCCGAGACGGTAGTTGACCCAGCCGAAGCTGTCGATGATGGCGGGGTCGTCGGGGTTGAGCTCGATGGCGCGCTGGATCAGTTCGTAGGCTTCCTGCAGGCGGTCGGTGCGGTCGGCCAGGGTATAGCCCAGGGCATTGAGGGCGGAAGCGTCATCGGGATTGGCCTCTAGAATGCGCCGCATGTCGCTTTCGAGCATCTCGAGGTCGTCGACCTTTTCGGCAGTCAGGCCCCGGGCGTAGAGCAGATCCGTGTTGCCGGGGGCGATCTTGAGCCCCTTGTTGTAGGCGCGGATGGCGTCGCGGTAGCGCCCGGCCTGGTTGTAGATCTCCCCCTCGGCCAGGTAGATGCGCACCAGCGAGCCGTCGGACTGACTGCCGGAAGCCATCTTCTCGAGGGCGGAGATGGCGTCGTCGATCTTGCCCTGGCGCGCGAGCAGGAAAGCGCTGCGCAGGCGGGCGTCGAAGCGATATTCGCCGTTGCGCACCTGCTCGTAGTAGCCCAGCGCCTTGTCGATGTTACCCTCACTTTCCTCGATGCGGCCGAGGTAATAGAGGGCTTCGTCGCGGCGCTTGCCGAGCTTCAGCAGCTGGCGCAGGTACCGGCGGCCGTCATCGAAGCGGCGGGCCTCCAGCGCCAGCAGGCCTAGGGTGTAGAGCAGATCGGCATCGCGGGGCGATTTCTGGTGCAGCTTCTCGAATTCGACGCGGGCCTTGTCGTATTGCTTCATGTCCACCAGCAGGCGTGCATAGGCCAGGCGCAATTGCTGGTCGTCGGGCTTGCTGAGCACGGCCTTGTGCAGGCTCTTCAGGGCTTCCTCACGCCGGTTGAGCTTGATCAGCAGCTTTGCGCGCAGGGCGTGGGCATCGGGGAGGTTCTTGATCTTCAGCGCCTGGTCGACGGCCTGCAGCGCTTCCTCGTTGCGCCCGGACTGGGCAGCCAGCACGGCATACATGTACTGGGCGGCGGCATGTCCGCGGAAGCGGTCGCGTATGCGCTTGGCCACCTCGAGCACGGTATCGCGGTTGCTCTCCCGGGACAGCAGGCCAAGCAAGGCGTTGAAATCCTGGTCCGTGAGCCTGGGCTGGGCCTCGAGCACCTGGATCAGGTAGTCGGCGGCCTTGTCCGGCTGGTTCTGGCGAATGTAGATCAC
>WGBK01000371.1 GCA_015494335.1 Gammaproteobacteria bacterium
AGTATCCAGCTCCTCGGCCTCGCACAGGCCCGCGCCCCGTTCGCCGAGCACGCCGAAACCGTGGGCATCATCCACCATCAGCCAGGCATCATACTGTTCCGCCAGCGCGGCCAGTCCTTTCAGATCGGCCCTGTCGCCATCCATGCTGAAAACGCCGTCGACCATGATCAGGCGCCGGCGCGCCTCGGATTGTGTGTTGAGCTGGGATTCCAGCTGTCGCAGATCGCCATGTCGATAGCGCAACAGCCGGGCATCGCTGAGGCGGGCGCCGTCGATCAGCGAGGCATGGTCGAGTCGATCCTGGAAGATCGCGTCATGGCGATTGCACAGGGCCGTCGGCACCGCGAGATTGGCCATGTAACCGGTACTGAACAGCAGGGCGCGCTCGCGCCCGGTGAACTCGGCCAGCCGGTCCTCGCACTCGGCATGGAGGCGGCTGTGCCCGTTCACCAGATGCGCCGAGCCACTGCCGACGCCATAACGCTCGACGGCGTGGCACAGGGCTTCGCGCAGATCGGGGTGGTTGGCCAGGCCCAGGTAGTCGTTGCTGCAGAAGGACAGCAGATCCTGCCCGTCGATGCGCATGTGCACGCCCTGGGGCGTCTCGCTGACACGGTGACGACGATACAGACCGGCCGAGCGCAAGGCTTCCAGCTCGGCCTGCAGCTCGTCGTCCATCTTCGTCATGGCCTCAGGCCGCGTCCTGCCCGGTTTCGGCCTGTTTCACCGACTGGGGCTTGATGCCGAGTCGCGCAAACAGTTCCAGATCTTCGTTTTCGCGTGGATTCGGCGTGGTCAGCAGCTTCTCGCCGTAGAAGATGGAGTTGGCGCCGGCATGGAAACACAGCGCCTGCAGCTCGTCGCTCATGTCGCTGCGTCCGGCGGACAGGCGCACCGCCGACTTGGGCATCAGGATACGCGCCACCGCGATGGTACGGACAAAATCCAGCGGATCCAGCGCATCGGCGTCATAGAGCGGGGTATTCTCCACCCGTACCAGCAGGTTGATGGGTACCGATTCCGGGTGTTTCGGCAGGTTCGCCAGCTGGCGCAGCAATTCGACCCGGTCGTCCTCGCCTTCGCCCATGCCGACGATGCCGCCGCAGCAGACATGGATGTTCTCTTCCTGCACATGACGCAGGGTGTCCAGCCGGTCCTGGTAGCTGCGCGTGGTGATGATCTCGCCATAGTATTCCGGCGAGGTGTCAAGGTTGTGGTTGTAGTAGTCGAGACCGGCCTGTTTCAGCCGCCGGGTCTGCTCGCGGGTCAGCATGCCGAGGGTGACACAGGTTTCCATGCCCAGATCCTTGACCACCGAGATCATCTCGATCACGCGCTCGAGGTTGCGGTCGGTCGGATTGCGCCAGGCCGCGCCCATGCAGAAACGGGTGGCGCCGTTGCGCTTCGCATTCAGGGCCGCCTGCTTGACCTCGTCGATGGGCAGCAGGCGTTCCGTTTCCAGTTCGGTATCGTATTTGGCGCTCTGCGGGCAATAGGCGCAATCCTCCGGGCAGGCCCCGGTCTTGATCGACAGCAGGGAGCTGATCTGCACGCTGTTGGGATCGAAGTGACGACGATGTATGCTCTGGGCCTGGAACAGCAGATCGTTGAAGGGCTGGTCGAACAGCGCCTGAACCTCGTCGTGAGTCCAGTCGTGGCGCAACGGGGAATCGCTCATGGGGAGTACCGGGTAAGGAAAAAGCCCGGTCAGTCTATTGCAACCCGGCGATTAGTCAATGCTGCAACAGGGAGGTCCCGCTGCATGAAAATCAATATCCGGTATTTCCTCGACCGCATCGCCAACTCGGGCGACTGCCTGCTCTGCGAACTGCCGGCCGGCCGTCACCAGAACCTGTGCCGACACTGCTGGAACAGCCTGCCGAAGTTGCACAATCCCTGCCAGCTCTGTGGACTGCCCGCCCCGCCTGCTGAGCGCATCTGCCCTCGATGCCGGCGGAAACCGCCGCCCTGGCAAAGCATGATCGCGCCGCTGGTGTTCACCGGCGACACCCGGCGCCTGCTGTTGCAACTCAAGTTCAATGAGCAATTGCTGATTGCCAACTGCCTGGCCTCGCGTATCTGGCCGCAGTTTATCGGCCGCGACATCGAAGCCCTGATGCCGGTACCCCTGCACCGGGAGCGCCTGTTCGAACGAGGTTTCAACCAGTCCCTGCTGATCGCCCGCCAGCTCGGCTGGCGGCTGGGCATTCCGGTCGATCATCGATCCCTGGTTCGCATCCGCGCGACCGAGGCCCAATCCGGTCTGAGCCGCAACCAGCGCAGGAAGAACCTGAGCAAGGCCTTCCTCTACCAGCCCCGCCGGAAGTGGCGCCGAATCGCCCTGATCGACGATGTCATCACCACCGGCAGCACCATGGAAGCCTGTTGCCGTGTCTTGCGAGCCAGCGGAGTGGAACACATAGAGACCTGGAGTCTGGCCCGCACGCTGAAGGGAGACTGAAACACAGATTAGAGAAGTAACAACTCAGCCAGCAGTTTCAAGAATGGGTAACTGCTCAGATCGCTGCTGAGTAGCTCCCCAAAGAAAAGCCCCTCCGGGGAGGGGCTTGAAACTGCGGCCTTGTGCCGGCCGCTTGATGCGGATCGAAACTCCGAATCAGGCCTTGCGAGCGCGACGGGCAAAACCGAAGCCCAGCAGACCCAGACCCAGCAGGCTGAACATGGCCGGCTCGGGAACATCGATGGCCATGGAAACGCGGCTGATGGCAAAATCATTGACCATAAAGTTGCTGGTGGAAGCACCAATCGAGACATTGGCCAGACCCCAGTCTTCGAATACGGCCAAATCTGCAGCCGTGAAATCGTAGACCACGGTGTAGATCGGGTCGGAAGCCGAATTCCTGTTCCAGATGAAGTTATCCAGGACCAGCGCATCGAGAGTACCATTGTACGCTGTAACCGTGATATCCGTGATCTCGGCAACGGCGTCGATGGAGAAGAGATCAATTTCCAAGGTTCCACCGAGCCAACCGGTTGAGCCGGAAACACCACCGACCGCATCTTCGCTCAGGTTGAAGCTGGTCGGTACTGCAGCGCCACCGCCGACATTTTCCATGTCGAAGCCGAACAGGATCTGCTCGCCCGGCGTCAACACGGAGTAAGCATCGTAATCGCCAGGCCCCGAATAGGTATAGGTTTCATAAATAATCTCAGCCTGTGCCAGACTTGCGGCAAGCAGGGCGGACAGGCCAAGCAAAGCTGTTGTGGTTTTTTTCATCATATTCCTCGTTGTTGTTGCTGGTTCAGTTTGAACTCGTGATCAAGGTAAACAGGATTGATGCCAACCAGATATTTCCTTTAAATATCAATATATTATATTTAACGATATTCACCCCTCGGGCCGTTGTAATTTTTATCTGACAAGTCTGGAGCCTTGCTGTCCATTTTATCGGACAACCTTTTGCACAGGCTTTTGCTGTAGAATCACAGTACCTAATCCACTTTCGTGAACAGCATCATGTTTCCTGAAAAAAATCTGCAAACCCGCGCCGGCAATGCCTGCGAACTCTGTAACGCCACTGATGACCTGGCACCGCTGCCGGTGCCGCCCGATGCCGGCGAGGACCCGGATCGCCATATCCTCGCCTGCGCCACCTGCCGGGAGCAGCTGGCGCAGCCGGAGCAGGCCGACGCCAATCACTGGCGATGCCTCAACGAGGCCATGTGGAAACCGGTTCCGGCAGTGCAGGTGGTCAGCTGGCGCATGCTGAAGCAGCTGTTCGATCAGGGCGAAAGCTGGGCGCAGGATCTACTGGATCTGCTCTATCTCGACGAGGAAACCCTGGCCTGGGCCGAGGCCGGACTGGTAGCGGAAGACGAACAGGCGATCCAGCACCGGGATTGCCACGGCAACCTGCTGCAGGCCGGCGACAGCGTCATCCTGACCAAGGATCTGAACGTCAAGGGTGCCGGCTTCACCGCCAAGCGCGGCACCACCGTGCGCAATATCTCCCTGGTTTCCGACAATGCAGACCAGATCGAGGGCCGGGTCAATGGTCAGCAGATCGTGATCCTGACCCAGTTCGTCAAGAAAGCCGGATGATCCGACCCTTCGAGGAAACCGATTACCCCGCCGTGGCGGCCATCTACCGCGAAGGCATCGCCGGCGGAAACGCCACCTTCCTCGCCGAAGCGCCGGATTTTCCGACCTGGGACCGAAGCAAGCTGCCCTTCTGCCGTCTGGTCGCGGAGGAGAAATCGCAAGTCGTTGGCTGGGCGGCGCTTTCCGCCTTCTCCAGCTCTTGCTATTACCAAGGCGTGGCCGAGGTCAGTCTCTACGTCGCGACATCCGCACAGGGACGAAGTGTCGGCTCGGCCCTGATGCAGGCCCTGGTGGAAGGCTCCGAATCGAAGGGCATCTGGTCGTTGCAGGCCCTGATCTTCCCCGAGAACGAAGCCAGCCTGCGATTGCATCGTCGCTTTGGCTTTCGCGACCTCGGCGTCATGGAGCGACCGGCGAAAATGCCCGACGGCCGCTGGCGGGATGTGTTGATTCTGGAAAGACGAAGCAAGCGCGCGGGGACGGAATGATGGCGCGCGGACTGATGATGCTCGGCCTGTTGATCTTCGTGCTCGGCGCCCTGTTGTATTTCTTTCCCCAGGCCTTCGCCTGGTTCGGGCGTCTGCCCGGCGACATCAACATCCAGAACGAGAACACGCGCGTGTTCATCCCCATCACCTCGATGATCCTCGTCAGCCTGCTGCTGAGTTTGATCCTCAACCTGTTCCGTTGAAGTAATACTGCAGCTCAATCGCAAAGAAAACGGCGGCGCCGACCCAGTGGTTGTGCAGGAAAGCGCGGAAGCAGTGATCCGGCTTGCGGTCGCGGATTATCCACTGCTCCCACAGCAACAGGATCGCCGCCAGCAGAAGCCCCGCATAGTAGATCCAGCCGAAATCCAGATCCACACCGATCAGCCACAGCGTCAGCAGGAAGGAACCCTGCAGGATGCCGACGATGAGCCGGTCGGCCTCGCCGAACAGGATGGCCGTGGACTTGACGCCGATCTTCAGGTCATCCTCGCGATCGACCATGGCGTAGAGGGTGTCGTAGGCCACGGTCCACAGCAGGGTCGCCAGGTACAGCAGCCAGGTCACGGGAGTGACCCCGCCGGTCTGCGCCGCCCAGGCCATCGGCACCGCCCAACCAAAGGCCGCCCCGAGGAAGACCTGCGGCAGATAGGTATAGCGCTTGGTGAAGGGATAGATCGCCGCCAGCAGCACGCCAACCAGCGACAGCTTGATGGTCAGGGCGTTCAGTGTCAGCACCAGGACAAAGGCCAGCAACGCCAGCAGCGCAAATACAGCCAGTGCCTCCTTCGGCTCCATGCGCCCGCAGGTCAGCGGCCGTTCGCGGGTGCGCTCCACATGGCAGTCGATCTCGCGATCGGCATAGTCGTTAATCGCGCAGCCGGCACTGCGCATCAGCAACACCCCGGTCACGAACACGAACAATACCCAGGGATCGGGAGCGCCTTCCCCGGCTATGGCCAGGGCCCACAGGGTCGGCCACAACAGCAGGTAGATGCCGATCGGTCGGTCCAGTCTCACCAGCTGGGCGTAGAGGCGGAGTTTGTTCTTGATGCGGGGATTCATGCCGGTTAAGGTCATTGCAAACCGTTATTTTATCATGCCGGGAGGAGTACATGATCCGCGAATTCGAAGGCCGGCGGCCCCAGATCGGTGACGAATGTTACATAGCCGACAGCGCCGAGATCATCGGCGATGTGCAGATCGGCGAGCACAGCTCCGTATGGCCGATGAGCGTCGTGCGCGGCGATGTCAACCGCATCCGCATCGGCCGGGAAACCAATATCCAGGACGGCAGCGTGCTGCATGTCAGTCATGCCGGCGAATTCAACCCCGAAGGCGCACCCCTGATCATCGGCGACTGTGTCACCGTCGGCCACAAGGTGCTGCTCCACGCCTGCCGTATCGGCAACCGCTGCCTGATCGGCATGGGCAGTATCGTGATGGACGACTGCATCGTCGAGGACCAGGTGATGATCGGCGCCGGCAGCCTGTTGCCGCCGGGCAAGCGACTGGAGTCCGGCCACCTCTACCTGGGCAATCCCTGCCGCCGGCTGCGCGAACTCACCGAGCGCGAGATCGAATACCTGGATTACAGCGCCGAACACTATGTGCGGCTGAAAAACCGGCATCTGGTCAGCGCCATCGAACACCAACAATAGGAGATGAAAGCCATGAAAATCTGGGTCTGCATCGTCTGCGGCTTCGTCTACGACGAGGAGATGGGTCTGCCCGAGGAAGGTATCGCTCCTGGTACCCGCTGGGAGGACATCCCCGAGGACTGGAAATGCCCAGACTGCGGTGTCGGCAAGCAGGATTTCGAGATGAAGGAGCTGAAAGGCTGAGGAGCAGCCCTACAACAGGATCATGTTGTCGCGGTGGATCAATTCCTCGTCGTCGCGATAACCGAGGATCTCGGGGATGCGCTGGCTGGGCTGGCCGATGATGCGGGCGGCTTCGTCGGATGAATAATTGACGAGGCCTCGGGCAATCTCGTTACCGTCCGGCGCGCGGCAGGAGACCACCTCGCCGCGCTTGAAGTTGCCGCGCAGTTCGCGCACACCCACCGGCAGCAGGCTGGCGCCGGAATTTCGCAACACATTCACCGCACCCTCGTCGAGCAGCAGTTCACCGGCGCAACGCATATGCCCGGCCAGCCATTGCTTTCTCGCAGCCTGGTGGCTGGCCCCGGCCGCGAGAAAGGTGCCGATAGCTTCGCCGGCCGCAACGCGAGTGATCACATCCTCGACACGGCCATAGGCGATCACCGTATCGGTGCCGGAGCGCGCGGCCTTGCGTGCAGCGATGATCTTGGTCTGCATGCCGCCGCGCCCGAGGGCGCCGGCGCTGGGCGCGGCATAGTCGAGCAGGCGGTCGTCGCCGGCATCGGCGCGCTCGATCAGGCGGGCATCGGGGTTCTCGGACGGGTTCTTGTCATACAGCCCCTGCTGGTCCGTGAGGATCAGCAGCATATCGGCCTCGATCAGGTTTGCGACCAGTGCACCGAGGGTATCGTTGTCGCCGAAACGGATCTCGTCGGTGGCCACCGTGTCGTTCTCGTTGACCACCGGCACCACCCCGAAATCGAGCAGGCTGCGCAGGGTGCTGCGCGCATTGAGGTAGCGCTGGCGATTGGCCAGATCCTCGTGGGTCAGCAGCACCTGGGCGCTGTGAATGCCGTCCTTCTGAAAACAGGCCTCGTAGGCCTGCACCAGGCCCATCTGTCCGACCGCGGCTGCGGCCTGCAGCAGGTGGATGGAATCGGGCCGCTGCTGCAGGCCGAGTCGCTTCAGGCCCTCGGCCACGGCACCGGAAGATACCAGCACCACGTCCACACCCTGCAGGCGCAGTTGCGCCATCTGTCCGGCCCAGGTTGCGATGCGGTCGTGATCCAGCCCGGCGCCGCCATTGGTGATCAGCGCACTGCCGATCTTGACGACCAGGCGCCTAACCCTGCGCCGCGTCATCGCCTTCATCCGAATCGAGTGCCTGCAACGAACCGGGCTCGGTGGGATGGGCCTCGAGGTATTCCATGATGTCGTAGCAGAGGGCATCCACGCCCTGCCGGGCAATGGCACTGATGCGGTACACCGGCCCCTTCCAGCCGAGTCCCTCTACGATAGCCTGGCAGCGTTCGTCGACTTCCTCCTCGGGCAGCAGATCGATCTTGTTGAGCACCAACCAGCGCGGTTTCTCGAACAGGGCTTCGTCGTAGCTGTGCAGCTCCTCGAGGATCTTGCGCGCATCCTCCACCGGATCGTGATCGTCCGCGGGGGCGACATCGACGATATGCAGCAGCAGTCGCGTGCGTTGCAGGTGCTTGAGGAAGCGAATGCCCAGGCCCACGCCTTCCGACGCACCCTCGATCAAGCCCGGGATGTCGGCGATGACGAAGCTGCGACTGCGATCCACCGACACCACCCCCAGATTCGGATGCAGCGTGGTGAAGGGGTAGTCGGCCACCTTCGGCCGGGCGCCGGAAACCGAGCGTATGAAAGTGGACTTGCCGGCATTCGGCATGCCCAGCAGGCCGACATCGGCGATCACCTTCAGCTCCAGCTTGAGGTCGAACTCCTCGCCCGGCGTGCCCGGCGTACACTGCCGTGGCGCCCGATTGGTGGAACTCTTGAAGCGGGTGTTGCCGAGACCGTGGAAACCGCCCTGGGCGACGAGAATCTTCTCGCCGGGCTGTTTCACATCGGCGATCAGCTCGCCGGTTTCGACCGTGGTGATGACCGTACCCAGGGGAACCTCGATGACGATGTCCGCCCCCTTGTGGCCGGTCTTGTTGCGGCCTTGTCCGGGGCGCCCGTTTTCGGCCTCGAAGCGACGCTTGTGACGGAAATCGGACAGGGTGTTGAGGGATTCGGAGCCGACCACGAACACCGAGCCGCCATCGCCGCCGTCACCGCCATCGGGCCCGCCCTTGGGGATGTATTTCTCGCGCCGGAAGCTGACGATGCCGTTGCCGCCCTTGCCGGCGCGCACATGGATGATGGCTTCGTCGATGAATTTCATGCTGGTATTCCGCTGCTGGTCGGCCGCGATCGCGCGACATCAAACCGCGGATTATATCATCAAGCCGAAGTCGGGGTGGGATCGAGGGGTGCCAGGCCCTCGCGATCCCCGCCCGATTTTGCGCGTGCCGCCTGCTGCCGGGTGACTGCCTGTGCCTGCTCGACAATGCGGGCGTGATCGAGATCCGCCGTCGACGAGGCATAGAGTCGTGCATCCAGTTGCCGCGTCAGATCCGCCAACTCCCTGGGCAGACGGTCGAGGGCATCACCGGCAAGATGGAAATCCTCGCCGAACAGGGCTTGCCCCCAGGCCAGCAGGTGCCGCCGGCAGGCTTCGTCGTTTCTCGCGGCGCAGGCCTTGCGCAAGGCCTTGAGCTCCTTCTCGGCGCGCTCGATACGGCGCGACGAAGAGGCTGCTGCCGGGCGCTCCGGGCGGGCAGTGCCGCGACGACTCCACCACCAGAGCACCAGGGTCAGGCCCCAGCCGGCAGCCAGGATCAGGCTGATCCAGGGCCAGTAGCCCGCATCGACACGGGCCGACCCCGTGTTCATCGGGGCTTCCGCAGCAGGAGTTTCATCAGCGCTGCGGGTCGGGGCAGACGCAGCGGCCGGCGAGCGGGTTCCCGTGGCCGGAGGAGCCGCCGGTGCCGGATTGGCCGCGGCGATGACCTGCAGGGTCCGGGCCGGCACACGGGCAACTTCACGACGATTGGTTTTGACATCCCACCAGGCCAGTTCGATAGCGGGGATACGGATCTCTCCGGACCGGGTCGGGATCAGGGCGATCTTCTGCAGACGATAACCGGTGATGCCGTTGTCGTTCTTGACGTCGTTGAGCAGGGGCTGATCCGGGTACTGCTTGACGCCGTCGATGGTCGGAAGCTGCAGCTCCGGCAACTGGGCCGCGGTCAGGCCC
>WGBK01000372.1 GCA_015494335.1 Gammaproteobacteria bacterium
ACAGCATCCGCGCCGAACGGCCGGTGACCCGCTCGCCGCGCAACCGCTGCAACACCTCCCACGCCTCCTCACCCAGCAACCGGATCACGATCTCCCGGTCGGAGAACGAGGTGTAGTTGTAGGGGATCTCGCGGATGCGTTGTTCGTTCATTCGTCGTCGGCCACGGCTCTCGAAGGGCTGAAAGCATAGCCAGTTTTGGGTGAAACATCCAGGAGGGGGCGGTTTTTGAAATCCATCGAAAAACCGAGAAAGAGAGAACCGCCGGCTGCTGCCGGCGCGATCTTGCATTGAACCCTTACCACTGATTGCCGTATGATTTTCTCGCCACAACAAAACTTTTCGATTCAACGACCGCAGCCGAAATTTCGGGATACTCGATGCACTCCGTTACCCACAGCCGCATCGTCAGCTTCATCTGGGGCATCGCGGACGACGTGCTGCGTGATGTCTATGTGCGTGGCAAGTACCGCGACGTCATCCTGCCCATGACGGTGATTCGCCGGCTCGATGCCCTGCTGGAGCCCACCAAGCAAGCGGCGCTGGCCATGAAACGGCAGCTGGATGAGGCTGGCATCGCCAACCAGCACGCCGCCCTGTGCCAGGCGGCCGGCCAGGCCTTCTACAACACCTCGCCCTTCACCCTGCGCGACCTCAAGGCCCGCGCCAGGGCACAGCAGCTGCGGGCCGACTTCGAGGCCTATCTGGATGGTTTTTCTCCCAACGTCCAGGAGATCCTGGACAAGTTCAAGTTTCGTAATCAGATCGACACCTTGGTGGAAGCCGACATCCTCGGCCACCTGATCGAGAAGTTCCTCGATCCCACCATCAATCTCAGCCCCAACCCGGTGCTGAATGCCGATGGCACGGAACGCCTGCCGGCCCTGGACAACCACGCCATGGGTACCATCTTCGAGGAGCTGATCCGCCGCTTCAACGAAGAGAACAACGAAGAAGCGGGCGAGCACTTCACCCCGCGCGATGTGGTCACCCTGATGGCCGATCTCATCTTCCTGCCCATCGCCGACCAGATCGAATCCGGCACCTATCTGGTCTACGACGGCGCCTGCGGCACGGGCGGGATGCTCACCGTGGCCGAGGAGCGCCTGCAACAACTGGCTCGCGAGCATGGCAAGGAGGTCGCCATCCACCTCTTCGGGCAGGAGATCAACGCCGAAACCTTCGCCATCACCAAGGCCGATCTGCTGCTCAAGGGCGAGGGCATGGAGGCGGACAACATGAAGCACGGCTCCACCCTCTCGGCCGACGCCTTTCCCGAGAAGACCTTCGACTTCATGCTCTCCAATCCGCCCTACGGCAAGAGCTGGAAGACCGACCTGGAACGCCTGGGCGGCAAGGAAGGCATGACCGATCCACGCTTCGTGGTGGAACACGCTGGCGACCCGGAATACAAGATGATCACCCGCTCCAGCGACGGCCAGCTCATGTTCCTGGTCAACAAGCTGGCCAAGATGAAGCACGACACCCCGCTGGGCAGCCGTATCGCCGAGGTGCACAACGGCTCGGCCCTGTTCACCGGCGATGCCGGCTCCGGCGAGAGCAACATCCGCCGCTGGATCATTGAAAACGACTGGCTGGAGGCTATCGTCGCCCTGCCGGAGAACCTATTCTACAACACCGGCATCGCCACCTATATCTGGCTGCTCAGCAACCGCAAGCCGCCCGAGCGCAAAGGCAAGGTGCAGCTCATTGACGCCACCACCTGGTTCGAGCCGATGTGCAAGAACCTGGGCAAGAAGAACTGCCGGCTGGGTGAAGAACACATCCGGCGCATCTGCGACCTGATTCGTCACCCGCGCGAGACCGAACAGAGCAAAATCCTGCCCAACGAACACTTCGGCTACTGGAAGATCATCGTCGAACGCCCCCTGCGCCTGCGTGTGGAACTCGGCGGAGATCGCCTGGCGGCCCTGAACGAGGCCTGCGAGACGGCCAGGGAACCCGACCTGCCGCGCCTGGCCCAGAAATTGGCCGATCACTTCGGCACCGAACCCCTCATGGACTACAACGCCTTCATCGCCCGCGCCAAGTCCGAGGCCAAGGCCATGGGCCTGCGCTGGACGGCCAAGAAGGAAAAGCTGCTGCGCGAACACCTGTGCGAGCCGGATGAGCAGGCAAAACCAGTCATCAAGAAAACGCACAAGCCCAGCAAAGCCGAACCCGATCCGCTCCATGGGCGCTTCGAGATGGATGTGGATGGCAAACCCGCCGTGGTGGAATACGAACCCGACACCACCCTGCGCGACAGCGAGCAGGTGCCCCTGCTGGAAGAAGGTGGCATCGAGACTTTCTTCCGTCGCGAAGTCCTGCCCTACGTTCCGGACGCCTGGATCGACGAAACCAAGACCCAGACCGGGTACGAGATCAGCTTCACCCGCGAGTTCTACAAACCCGCGCCCATGCGGCCGCTGGAGGAGATCGTTGCTGACATCCGGGCGCTGGAACAGGAGACTGAAGGGTTGCTGGATGAGATTCTGGTGGAGGTCGAGCGATGAAGCTTAGGCCTTATCCAGAGTACAAGGGCTCGGGAGTGCCGTGGTTGGAAAAGGTCCCGAGTCATTGGGATCCTCAACGCTTGAAATCAAGAATACATAATGTTGTTTCTCTGACGAAGTCCACAAATACCACAGATGTTGGTTTGGCGTTAGAAAATGTAGAGAGTTGGACAGGTAAGATTATAGGCATAGAAAATCAAAGCGGTTTTGATAGCCAAGTTAAACGATTCTCCCCTAATGACATTCTTTTCGCAAAATTAAGGCCATATTTAGCCAAAGTAGCTAGACCAGAATTTTCAGGAATTTGTGTTGGGGAATTTCTGGTTCTAAGAACTGCTAGCAAAACAGTTAATCCCGCCTTTGTTGAGTGGTTACTGCGCTCCAAATCGATCATCAATGTAATTTCTGCCTCAACCTATGGGGCAAAAATGCCGAGAGCCGAATGGCAATTTATAGGCAGCTTAAAGTGCGTTTTTCCATCTTTAAGAGAACAAACCCAAATCGCCCGCTTCCTCGACTGGAAAACCGCCCAGATCGACCGCTTCATCCACAACAAGCGCCGCCTGGTCGAGCTGCTGAAGGAGCAGAAGCAGGTCCTCATCAACCAGGCCGTGACCGGCGCCATCGACGTGCACACCGGCAAGCCCTATCCCGAATACAAGGACTCCGGCGTGCCGTGGTTGGGCAAGGTGCCGTCGGGCTGGAACATAAAGAGGCTCAAATTCCTCTGCCGGAATGTAAATCAGCAAACTTCTGAGAAAGCACCCGATGAAGCCTACATAGCTCTTGAAAACGTTGAGAGTTGGACAGGGAGGATTACTTTTCCAGATGGAGAAATCACCTTTGATAGTTTGGTAAAAAAATTTAAGCCCGGTGACATTCTGTTTGGCAAGCTCCGCCCTTACCTCGCGAAGGTGACTAGGCCATCTATGTCTGGTGTTTGTGTTGGTGAGTTTCTAGTTCTGCGCCTTATGAGTGATGACCTTTTAGGAGAGTTCTTGGAGTACAAATTACGTTCAAATCAAATAATAAATCTGGTTAATAGCTCTACGTACGGCGCGAAGATGCCTAGAGCAGACTGGACGTTCATTGGAAACATCAGATTTTCTTACCCATCAAGAAAGGAACAAGAAGCCATCGTTTCTTTCATTCAGCGCATCTCGAAATCGATAGACACCGCCATCACCCGCGCCCAACGCGAAATCGACCTCATTCAGGAATACCGCACCCGCCTCATCGCCGATGTGGTCACCGGCAAGCTGGATGTGCGCGACGTTGAAGTACCTGAAGTCGACGAATCGGAAGAGGCCTTGGGCGAAAGCGTGATAACCGGTGACGCAGTAGCGCAGGACAACCTGGAGGTTGCGATGTGACCGTTCCGGCCAACCCCAAGATCTATCACATCCTGCATGTGGATCGGCTGCCTTCGATCATCGCGGACAGGTGCCTGTGGTGTGATGCCGAGATTGCCCGACGAGGGCCCGCTGGCACGACGATCGGCATGAACAATATCAAACAACGGCGGCTCAATGAGCTGACATTGGCCAGTCATCCAGGCCTGTATGTGGGCGAGTGTGTGCCGTTTTACTTCTGCCCTCGGTCGATTATGTTGTACCTAATCCACCGGGCGAACCACCCGGAACTGAGCTATCGGGGCGGGCAGAGTCCTATCATCCACCTAGAGGCCGACTTATCGGCAGCAGTAGCTTGGGCAGATGAGAACGACCGGCGCTGGGCCTTCACGCTCTCCAACGCCGGGGCCTACTATTTCGAGGACAGGAGTAGTCTCGCGCAATTGCACGAGTTGGATTGGGACGCGATTCAGGCCAGGGGTTGGCAAGGCAAGAAAGAAGGCAAGCAGGCTGAGTTCCTGATCGAGCACTGTTTTCCGTGGCACTTAGTCGAGCGGATCGGTGTAATGAACAGCACGATTTATACCCAGGTCGTGCATGCCTTGGCTGGAGCGGCTTACCGACCGCCTGTCGAGGTCAGGCGGGACTGGTATTACTGAGGGGAGCTGTGATGATTGAATACAAGACTGGAAACTTGCTCACCGAGGATGCAGAGGCCATCGTCAACACGGTCAACTGTGTGGGCGTGATGGGCCGTGGCATTGCTCTGCAGTTCAAGAAGGCCTTTCCGGAGAACTTCAAGGCCTATGCGGAGGCCTGCAAACGGGAGGAGGTCATGCCTGGCCGCATGTTCATCTACGAGACCGGTGGCTTGGCAAATCCGCGTTACATCATCAACTTCCCCACCAAACGGCACTGGCGCGGCAAGAGTCGTATCGAGGATATCGAGGCGGGCCTGCAGGATCTTGTCCGCGTTATTCAGGAAAAACAAATCCGTTCGATTGCCCTGCCGCCGTTGGGTGCGGGCCTCGGTGGTCTGGAATGGCACGAGGTGCGTGCTCGGATCGAGCAGGCGCTTGGTGAATTGGAAGGTGTTCGAGTTATTGTCTTCGAGCCCAAGGGCGCCCCTGACCCGAAGAAGATGCCACGTAACCGGGAAGTACCTGAGATGACCAAGGGCCGCGCCGCGCTGGTAGAGTTGATGGACCATTACCTCCGCGGCCTGCTGGATCCCTTCATCACCCTGCTGGAGCTACACAAGCTGATGTACTTCATGCAGGAAGCGGGTGAGCCACTGCAGCTTCGCTACAAGGAGGCGCCTTACGGCCCCTATGCCGAGAATCTGCGACATGTGCTTAACAAAATCGAAGGACACTTTGTCGCAGGCTATGCCGATGGGGGTGATGCCCCGGAGAAGCCATTGCAGTTGGTACCAGGCGCTGTAGAGGAGGCATCGCGCTTTCTCGACGCTCACCCCGAGACGCGCGCCCATTACGCTCGGGTCACCGAGCTGGTAGAAGGGTTTGAATCACCCTTCGGACTGGAGCTTCTATCCACGGTGCATTGGGTCATCAGGCGTGAGGCGCCGCAGAGCCGGGAAGATGTGCTGCAAAAGACATATGCCTGGAATCCGCGCAAGCGGCAGTTCACGCCACGCCAGATCAACCTGGCCGTGGATGTGCTTATGGACAAGGGCTGGGTGGAACCATTCGAGGGGCGTCACTGAGGATGCAGCCTACTGACACCACAGAGAAGGGCCTGGAGGCCCTGATCGTCCGCTCGCTGATCGACGAGGCGAGCTATCTGCCCGGCGATCCCGCTGACTACGACCGCGAACATGGCGTGGACCTGGCCCACCTCATCGCCTTTCTGCGCGCCACCCAGCCGGAGACGTTGGACAAGCTGGGTATCGAGGTGGCTGGCCCGCGTCGCACCCAGTTCCTGCACCGGCTGCAGGGCGAGGTGGCCAAGCGTGGCGTGATTGACGTATTGCGCCGGGGCGTCAAGCACGGGCCGCACCACATTGACCTGTTCTACGGTACACCGTCTCCAAACAATCGCAAGGCGGTGGAACGCTTCGAGGCCAATCGTTTCAGCGTCACCCGCCAGTTGCGCTACTCTCGTGATGAGACCCAGCTGTCGCTGGACATGGCGATCTTCATCAATGGCCTGCCGGTAGCAACCTTCGAACTGAAGAACAAGCTGACCAAGCAGACCGTGGAAGACGCGGTGCAGCAGTACAAGCGCGACCGCGATCCCAAGGAGCTGCTGTTCCAGTTCGGGCGCTGCATGGTGCATTTCGCGGTGGACGACCACGAGGTACGCTTCTGTACCCATCTCAAGGGAAAGCACTCCTGGTTTCTCCCTTTCAACAAGGGTTACAACGACGGCGCGGGAAATCCACCCAACCCTGCCGGCCTGGCGACAGACTATCTGTGGAAGGAGGTCCTGACCCGAGGCAGTCTCACCGACATCATCGAAAACTACGCCCAGATCGTCGAGGAGAAGGACGAGCGGAGCGGCCGCAAGTCGCGCAAGCAGATCTTCCCTCGCTATCACCAGCTAGCCGTGGTGCGCAAGCTGCTGGAGCATGTGCGGGTCAATGGCGCGGGCAAGCGCTACCTCATCCAGCATTCGGCCGGCAGTGGCAAGAGCAATTCCATCGCCTGGCTGGCCCACCAGTTGGTGGGACTGGAACAGGAGGACGTGGCGCTGTTCGACTCGGTGATCGTGGTGACCGATCGGCGGGTGCTGGACAAGCAGATCCGCGGCACCATCCGACGGTTCGCCCAGGTCTCAGCCATCATCGGCCACGCCCAGCGTTCCGGCGATCTCAAGGCCTTTCTGTACCAGGGCAAGAAGATCATCATCACCACGGTGCAGAAATTCCCCTTCATCCTCGACGAGATCGGCTCGGAACATCGGGGCAAGCGATTCGCCATCCTCATCGACGAGGCCCATTCCAGCCAGGGTGGCAAGGCCACCGCCGCCATGAACCGGGTGCTGGAAGCAGACCCTGACTACGACGAGGACGACGAACCCCTGGAGGACCAGATCAACCGCATCATGGAAGGGCGCAAGATGGTGAAGAATGCCAGCTACTTCGCCTTCACCGCCACGCCCAAGAACAAGACCCTGGAGATCTTCGGCGAGCCGGACCCGCAGCCAGACGGCAGTATTCGCCATGCACCTTTCCACGCCTACACCATGAAGCAGGCCATCGAGGAGGGCTTCATCCTCGATGTGTTGCAGAACTACACGCCGGTGGCCAGCTACTACCGCCTGGCCAAGAAGGTGGAGGATGATCCGCTGTTCGACGTGCGCAAGGCGCAGAAAAAGTTACGCCGCTATGTGGAATCCCACGAGCATGCCATCCGCCAGAAGGCGGAGATCATGATCGACCATTTCCACGATCAGGTGGTTGCGCGAGGCAAAATCGGCGGCAAGGCACGGGCCATGGTGATCACCAACGGCATCGAGCGGGCCATCCAGTATTTTCATGCCTTCGGGGACTACCTTAAGGAACGCCGCAGCCCCTGGCAGGCCATCGTGGCTTTTTCGGGTGAACACGAGTACGGAGGAGAAAAAGTCACCGAGGCCTCGCTCAATGGTTTTCCCAGCAACCTGATACCCGAGAAAGTTCGAACGGACCCGTACCGGTTCCTGATCGTGGCTGACAAGTTCCAGACTGGATACGACGAACCGTTACTCCACACCATGTACGTAGACAAGCCCCTGTCGGGCATCAAGGCGGTGCAGACCCTCTCCCGGCTCAACCGCGCCCACCCGCAGAAGCACGACACCTTCATCCTGGACTTCTACAATGATTCCGAGACCATCCAGCGCGCCTTCGAGCCCTACTACCGGACCTCCGTGCTCAGCGACGAGACCGATCCCAACAAGCTGCATGACCTCAAGGGGGATCTGGACGCCTACCAGGTCTACTCGGTGGAACAGATCGATGAACTGGTAGCGCGATACCTGAAGGGAGAGGACCGGAATCGACTCGACCCCATCCTCGATGCCTGCGTGGCGGTGTACAACGCCGATCTGGACGAAGACGGCCAGGTGGATTTCAAGGGCAAGGCCAAGGCCTTTGTGCGCACCTATGGTTTCCTGGCGTCGATCCTGCCGTATTCCAGCGCTGAGTGGGAGAAGCTCTCCATCTTCCTCAACTTCCTTATCCCCAAGCTGCCTGCGCCCAAGGAGGAGGATCTTTCCAAGGGGATCCTGGAGACCATCGACATGGACAGCTACCGGGTGGAGGTGCAATCCAGCCTGCACATCGGGCTTGCCGACGAAGATGGCGAGCTGGAGCCCGTGCCCACGGGCGGCGGCGGTTTCAAGCCGGAACCCGAGCTGGATCAGCTCAGCAACATCATCAACTCGTTCAACGACCAGTTCGGCAACATCGACTGGAAGGATGCCGACAAGATCCGCCAGGTGATTGCCGAGGAGATCCCGGCCAAGGTGGCCGCCAACCCTGCCTACCAGAATGCCATGAAGCATTCGGACAAGCAGAATGCCCGTATCGAGCACGACAAGGCACTGCAAAAGGTCATCCTGGAGCTACTGGCCGATCATACGGAGTTGTTCAAGCAGTTTAGCGACAACCCGTCGTTCAAGAAGTGGCTGGGTGACACCATTTTTGGGGTGACTTATCAGGATGGACATTGAGTGTATCGCCGGACCCCGGCGATGTTCTGGCTGGATCGAAAAGGCCCGGCAATGCCGGGCCTTTTCGATTTCACGGGGTAGATGGCTGGGGAACCAGGATTCGAACCTGGATTAACGGAGTCAGAGTCCGCTGTCCTGCCGTTAGACGATTCCCCATCAACTCGTAACGGGGGCGGCCGTCGGGCAGAGCCCCCGCACAATCCGGCGGCGGATCAACGCTTGGAGTATTGCGGACGCTTGCGCGCCTTGTGGAGCCCCACCTTCTTGCGCTCCACCTCGCGGGCGTCGCGGGTGACGAAACCGGCCTGACGCAACGCC
>WGBK01000373.1 GCA_015494335.1 Gammaproteobacteria bacterium
GCGATGTTCGAAGCGCGCGCGCTTGCTGCGCGAACCGATCATGCCGAACCAGTGAAAATCGCCGCGCCGCAGGATCGCCTCGGCCAGCCTTTCGTCGAGCCGGTGGTCGTGGGTCATGACCACGAACCAGCAGCCCGGCGGCGCCTGATCCACCGCCGCCAGCGCATCGTCGAGCAACTCGACGCCGGGCGGCGCCTGTGCCGGCCAGCCGGGCCGTTCATCGACCCAGACCACCCGGCATTCCAGCGCGGCCAGTAGTGTAACCAGTGCCGCCCCCACATGGCCAGCGCCGAACACGCGGACCTCGTGCATCGGCGGACAGACCGGATCGAGCAGCCATAGGCCATCGTCCCGGCGATACAGCCCCGTTTCCGTTTCCCCTTGCTGTGACGACAGGCGGCAATCCGCCCTCTCCAAAGCCACCTCGCGCATCCGGCCCTCGCCTTGACGCAGCGAGCGCAGCAAATCCGCGGGCCATTCCGCCTGCGCCTCGACGCGCTCGAACAGCAGCTGCAGGGCGCCTCCGCAGCATTGCCCCAGGCTGGCGCCGAGGGAGAAACGCTGCAGCCGCGCAACAGTTCCGCTTTCCTCCGCCTCGAGCATCGAGCGGGCGATGTCGATGGCACGGTATTCGAGATTACCGCCGCCGAGGGTATCGAAGCTGCCGGTTTCGGTCACCAGCAGATGCGCGCCCGGCTCGCGCGGCGTCGAACCGCGGGTAGCCGCGACCGTCACCAGCACCGCGGGGCGCTGCCGCCCTTGGGTTTCGCAGAGGGCCTCGAGCCAGCGCATCAGGCCTGGCTCCGACAGGCTTCCACCGCGCGCAACACCGCTTCCGGGGTCGCCGGCGCATCCAGCGGCGGATGTACCCGTCCCTGGCCGATACTGGCGATGGCGTCGCGCAGGGCAAAGAAAACCGAGAACCCCAGCAACAGCGGCGGTTCGCCCACCGCCTTGGAGCGCATCACCGTGGGCTTGTGATTCGGCCGGTCGAACAGGGACACGCGGAAGTCGGCCGGGCAATCGGAAACCGACGGAATCTTGTAGGTCGAGGGCGCATGGGTCAGCAACTCGCCGCGCTCATCCCAGCGCAGTTCCTCGCGGGTCAGCCAGCCCACGCCCTGCACAAAACCGCCCTCGATCTGGCCACGGTCGATGGCCGGGTTCAGCGACTGACCGGCATCGTGCAGCAGGTCCGCGCGCAGGATGCGGTATTCGCCGGTCAGGCTGTCGATGGCGACCTCGCTGACCGCAGCACCCCAGGCAAAGTAGTAGAAGGGACGGCCCTGCAGTCGCTCGCGATCCCAGTGCAGTTCCGGCGTGGCATAGAAGCCGTCCGACCAGAGTTGCACGCGATGGGCATAGGCCCGCCGCACCACTTCCTCGAAGGCGGCATCGAAGCCTTCGCCGCGCACCCGGCCCTCGGCAAAGCGCAAGCTGTCGGCATCCAGCCCTTCCTGTGCAGCGATGAAATCCGCCAGCCGCTTGCGAATCGTCCGCGCCGCCTCGAGCGCCGCCATGCCGTTGAGATCGGCGCCGGTGGATGCGGCCGTAGCCGAGGTATTGGGGATCTTGGCGGTATCGGTGGCGGTCACGCGCAGGCGCTCGAGACCGACACCCAGTTCGCCGGCCACCAGTTGCGCCACCTTGGTGTGCAGGCCTTGACCCATCTCGGTGCCGCCGTGATTGACGCGAATCGAGCCATCGGTATAGACATGCACCAAGGCGCCGGCCTGGTTGAAATGCACCACGTTGAAGGAAATGCCGAACTTCACCGGCGTCAGCGCCAGCCCCTTGCGGATCACCGGCGAGTTGCGGTTGAAACGCTCGATCTCCTCCCGTCGACGGCGATAGTCGCTGCTCTGTTCCAGTTCGTCGACCAGCTGGTGAATCAGCACCTCTTCCACAGGCTGACCGTAGGGCGTTGTCTGCTCCGGGTCGCTGTAGAAATTGCGCCGCCGCAGGTCCAGCGCGTCCATGCCCAGTTCGCGGGCCAGGTCGTCGAGCAGATACTCGACGGCAAAGGCGCCTTGGGGTCCGCCGAAACCGCGAAAGGCCGTGTTCGATACCTTGTGGGTGCGACAGCTGTGGGCTTCGAGGTCCACCGAGGGCAGGAAATAGGCGTTGTCGGCATGGCACAGGGCGCGCGTCGCCACCGGACCGGACAGGTCGGCCGAACAGCCGGCATCGAACAGCATGCGCAGTTTCAGAGCCTGGATCCGGCCTTCCTCGTCACAGCCGATCTCGTAGTCATACTCGACGCCATGACGCTTGCCGGTCATTCGCATGTCGTCGTCGCGATCGAGGCGACACTTGACCGGGCGCTGCAGGCGATCGGCGGCGATCGCCGCCAGGCAGGCCACCTGGGCCGACTGGGATTCCTTGCCGCCGAAACCGCCGCCCATGCGCCGCATCTCGACCCGGATCTGGGCGGCATCCCGTCCCAGGGCACCGGCGATCAAATGCTGCATCTCGCTGGGGTGCTGGGTCGAGCACCAGACCTCCAGCCCGCCCTCCTCGTCGGGCGCGGCCACGGCCACCTGGCCTTCGAGATAGAAATGTTCCTGACCGCCCACGCGAAAGCGTCCGCGGCGGCGAATCGCAGCGCTTTTCAGACCTTCCCCGGCATCGCCGCGAGTAAGCCGCTGGGGCGGCAGCACGAAATCGCCGGCCTCGCAGGCCACGCGGGCATCCAGCCGCAATGGCAGGGGGTCCACTTCGATCCGCGCCTTGCGCACGGCCTGGCGCGCCAGCCGCTGGCTCGAGGCGACCACGGCGAACAGGGGCTGACCCATGAAAAGCAACTCGTCCTCGGCCAGAATCGGGTCGTCCTCGAGGATCGGACCACATTGATTTCGCCCCGGAATATCCCGCGCTGTCAGCACCGCCTCGACGCCCGGTGCCGCGCGCACGGCCTCCAGGTCCAGGCTTCGCAAGCGTCCGTGGGCACAGGGGCTGCCGCCGATGGCCAGGTGCAGCATACCCTCGATTTCCGGGCAGTCATCGACAAAACGCGCCTCGCCGCTGACATGCAGCGGGGCCGACTCGTGGGGCAGGGGCCTGCCCGCGCTCACGAGGCCGCCTCCAGCTGGTCCAGGGTCAGCGCATGCCCGCCCTCGAGGGACTGGAACCAGAAGCGGGTCAGCAGGTTCTGCGCCGTCCACAGGCGGTATTCGGCCGAAGCGCGCAGGTCGGTTAGCGGCGCGAAATCCTCCTTCAGTGCGGCGCGGGCTGCCTGCAGCGCGGCCGCATCCCAGGGACGCCCCAGCACAGCCTGTTCCGCCTGCCGCGCCCGTTTCGGGATCGCCGCCATGCCGCCAAAGGCAAATCGCGCCTCGACGACCCGGCCCTGCTCGATGCGCATCGCCAGGGCCGTGCAGACGGCGGAGATATCCTGGTCCTCGCGCTTCGACAGTTTCCAGGCCGCAAGTCGCAAATCTCCGGGCGCTGGCGGCAGGATCACCGCC
>WGBK01000374.1 GCA_015494335.1 Gammaproteobacteria bacterium
ACGGCTTCGCGAGTCCGACGGAACCGGTTATCGGCATGGCCTCAGGGTGCCCGGCTCACAGCAGGTGCTTGCCGTCGAAGACGCTTACCTCCAGCGCCAGCGGATCCTCGACCTCTTCCAGGCAGGCGACATTGCAACGGAAATGGCCGGGCGCGCGGGCCGTTTCATGGAAGGTGTAGATGCCGCAGTTGCGGCAGAAATAATGTTTCGCCGTCTTCGGCCCGAACTGGTACAGGCCCAGCGCCTCCGGCTCGGCCTCGATCTGCAGGCGCTCCTCGGGAAAGGCCTCCGGCGTCATGACCGCGCCCTTGCGCGAGCAGAGAGAGCAGTTGCAGCGCAGACCGTTTTCGATGGCTTCGCCTTCAAACTGGAACTTGACCGCGCCACAATGGCAGCTGCCGTGATAGATGGGCATATCGCTACTCCGTAAAAGGGGCTGGGTTGACTATACTCCACCAATGCTCAGTTCACTACAAGCCCGCCGATGAACCGGATCCTGCTCTGCTGCCTGTTGCTGCTGCCGTCGCTGGCCCGGGCCGGGGTGGTTGCCGAATACCATCTGGATGAGCCGGTCTGGAACGGTACGGCCGGCGAGATTCTCGATGCAAGTGGCAACGGTAACAATGGTCAGGCCGTTGGACGCGCCAATACCACGGTGAATGGCAAGGTCTGTGGTGGAGGCTTCGTACCGGCGAATTTCAGCCAAGCGGTACGCGATGCCATCGATACCGGGGTCGATCTGGATGGCCAGGTGGGTTCGGCAGGCAGCATCGGTTTCTGGTTTCGCCCGAACAGGGCGTGGAACGCCCAGCATCGCCGTCTTTTCGATGCCTCCCTACCGGTCAACGGTCATCCGGGCGTCGATAAGTATTTCCTGTTGGAGTTGTTGCCGAATGGTCAACTCTGGTTCCGACTCGAAGACATCTGGGATCGCGATTTCGGTTTAAAAGGCCGCCCGCTGCAAGGAAACGCCTGGCATCATATCACCGTCACCTGGGATCTGCCCCGCAACCGGCTGCAACTCTATATCGACGGCAGTCTCGATGCTTCTGCCCACATTTCCTCTATCGGCAGGATCGGTCAGCTCGACACCCTCTATTTCGGCGACACCCACAGCGTTTACCCGAACCTGGGCGACTATAACGGCGCCGATGGTGTATTCGACGAGATCATAATTCGTAATCATGTCGCCAGCGCGGCGGAGATCGCGGCCGACATGAATGCCACTCATCCCTGCCTGACGCGACTGGCCGAGTGGCGTTTTGATGAGCTGTCCTGGAGTGGCGCGGCAGGTGAGGTGACGGACGAAACCGGCCAATACCCGGGTACCGCGGTCAATGGCCCACAGCCGTCCAACCTGTCCGCCGCCCTGCCCGGCAGTCCAGGCACCTGCCGCTATGGCGGTTTTGACGGCACGGACGATTACATCGCCTTGCCGAACCTGCCCGATCTCAACGGCAGCTTCACCATCACCGCCTGGATCCGGCCGCGGCGCGTGGACAAGGATCAGCGCATCTTCGTCGACGATGCCACCAACCAGGGCTTTGCCTTCAGCCTCGGCGACGGCGGGGACGGCAAGCTGCGATTCTTCTCGCGCTCCGTATCCCCGGTGGTGGTGGATACCCGTGATCCGGTGATCAGTGCGAACCGCTGGACCCATGTGGCCGCGGTGCACGATGCCAACGGCAAGACGCGGCAGATCTTCGTCGATGGTCAGCCAGTGCTGCTCAACAACGGCAGCACGACCTCTACCTACCGCGGGAGCTGGGCCTCGGACCCCGGCATCGCCGCTATCGGTGGCGAAGTGGACGGCAGTGGCGAGGCCACGCCTAACTGGCGTTTTGACGGCAATATCGACGAAGTGCGCGTGTATCAGGGTGCGCTGGATGCAGGTGCCATCCAGACGGTCATGAACGAGACCCATCCCTGTCCCCTGCAACCCATTGCCGAATACCGTTTCGACGAATGCAGCTACAGCGGGCTGCTGGGCGAGGTCGAGGACAGCCAGGGCAATTACCAGGCCACGCCGCTCAATGGCGTCACCACCAACCGCCCCGGCGTCATCAACAGCTTTCTCGACGAGAATCTGCGCAATCACCAGGTGCGCACCGATGGCCTGGTGCCGATGAACAATGCCTGGTCGGTCAGTGTATGGTTCCGCATGCCCTTTGTGACGACCCAGCGCTACCATGTGCTGGGTGCCATGGACGGTGGCGGAGATCTTTTGTTTCTGGACCGCTACAGGGGTTACCGTTGGGGTGTTTATATGCCTGGCCGAATTCGCTTTGGCCGATTCCGGTTCAGGCGGCTTGCCGACGGCTGGCACCACATGGTACTGGTGGGGACGGATCAGGGTCATTCCGGGCGTACCGATCTCTACATCGACGGGACCCTGGTCGATAGCGTCAACCTGCAGGCCCGCGGCAATTTGCACTATATCGGCACTTCCTTCGACTATGCCAATGGTGCCAGCACCCAGGGCTTCGGCACCGGGCTCGACGAGTTCACGATCTTCGACCATGTGCTGAGCCCGGCCGAGATCACGGCCGTGTTTGCCAACCAGCGGAATGGTCTCAATGTGGATGGCAGCTATCGCGCCCCGGTCAGCTGTCTAGCCATCGATCATTTCAACATCGATGTGGGCGCCGGCAATGCCAGCACCTGCAGCCCCTTTGCGATCAGCATCACCGCCGAGGACAGCGGCAACAACCCGGTCACCGGCTACGACGGCACGGTCCGCATCACCACCAGCAGCGGTCATGGCAACTTTTCCACGGTGAATGCCGTGAACCCGCTGGTCCCGTCGCCCGACAACGACGACAACGGCTCCGTCGATTACAGTTTCCATGCCGCCGACAACGGGCAGATCGATCTCGCGTTGTCCGACGAGCATGCCGAAACCCTGACGATCCAGGTGACGGACAGTGCCATCCCCCTGACCTCGACCTCCGCCAGCATCGATTTTCGCGACAATGCCTTCGAAATCGTCGATGTCGATGCCCAGGTGGCCGGGGACAATGTACCAGTGGCGGGCCGCGATCACGCTTACCGAATCCGCTTCCTGCGCAGGGATCCGGCAACCGGCGTCTGCGGTCTGGCCACCGGCTACGACGGCAACCGCAGCCTGCGCCTGTGGCGCAGCCGCAACGCGGCCGATCCGGGCGGGCTGGCACCGTCCCTGGCCGGGACTCTGCTTCCGGATGCCGAACCGGCCGCCGACAATGCCAACATCCTGTTCAACGCCGGCGAGGCGGATGTCAGCCTCGCCACAACGGATATCGGCAAGTACAGTCTGGAGGCGAAGGATGTCACCCGCAGCTTCGCCGATATCGACATCGCCGGCGGTTCGGCGGAACAGGTGGTGCGCCCCTTCGGCATCGGCATCGACTTCTCCAATCTGCGCGATGCCGACTTTGCCGACAACGGAAGTATCGACGACAGCAACGGTGCCGACCTCTCCTATGCCGCCGATGCCGCCGGCAGCGTATTCAGCCAGGCCGGCGAAGATTTTTCGATGACGGTTGCCGGTGTGCTGTGGCAGGCCGCAGACGATGCCGACAACGACGGCGTGCCGGATGGCAGCGCCTATCTCGGCGACAACCAGGCGGCGCCCTCCTTCGGCGCCGAGGGGGAAGTGGTGGTGGCCGAGCCGTCGCTCAATCAACCCGCCGGAGCAACCCTGGAATCTCTGGTCGTGAACGGCCTCTCCGGCGGTCGTTTCGACAGCTTCAGCGGCGGCGAGCAGACGGCGGCGGTCAGCTACGGCAATGTCGGCATCATCGATATCCAGGCACGCCTCGAGGACAACGATTATTTCGGCAGCGGTGTGGCGATCGGTGGCGCGGCGCCGAATGTCGGCCGCTTCAATCCCTGGCAGTATGCGGTCACCACAAGCAGCGTCAGTAGTGCCTGCGAGATCTCCGCGCCCTTTACCTATGCCCGTGAGCCCTTTACCGCCAGCCTGACCCTGCAGGCGCAGAACAAGAGCGGCGGCCTGACCGACGGCTATCGCGGGGCCTTCGTCACGCTGGATATCCCGTCGGAGCTGAACCTGCAGAATGACCAGACCGGCCTGGCCTACGACCTGGAAAGCTACAGCATCACCGAAGACTTCGGTAGCGGCAGTTACGGTCAGGCCGATTTCAATGTGCAGCTGGCCTGGAACATGCCGATGCAGGCCCCGACCACAAGCACCGTGGAACTGATCGATACCCTGGATGAAGTGACCCGCATCGCCGGCAGCCCTTATGCGCTGGGCCAGACCGAGATCCGTTTCGGGCGCATGGCGCTGGGCAACAGCCACGGCTCGGAATTGCTGAGCCTGCCGCTGCCGATGCGGGCCGAATACTATGATGGCGCCAACTTCTTGCTCAACGCAGATGATGGCTGCAGCAGTTTTGCCGTCAGTCAGCTGCGTCTCGACAGTGCGGTGGAATCGACCCAGACCGACGGCGATATCCAGGTACTGCCGGGGCAGACCTCGCAGATCAGCCTGGCCCACTCGCCCCTGCTGGCCGGCGAAGCCGGGCTTTCCCTGTGTCCGCCCGGCAACCCAGCCTGTACCCCGACACCGGGCAACGAGGGCTGGGTGGATCTGAGCCTGGACCTGGGGTCACGCCCCTGGTTGCGTTTCGACTGGGATGGCGACGGCTTGCACGACAACGATCCGGCCGCGCGGGCAACCTTCGGCATCTATCGCGGCAACGACCGGC
>WGBK01000375.1 GCA_015494335.1 Gammaproteobacteria bacterium
CGGTACTGGCGGGTCAGCGGGTTGTAGCTCATGCCGCTGACATCGGTGACGCGCAGCCCCGCGTTGCGCGCGGCCTGGGCCAGTTCCGAAGGCTTGATGAAGCGGGCATACTCGTGGGTGCCGCGGGGCAGCATGCCGAGCAGGTATTCCGCGCCGACAATGGCCAGGACAAAGGCCTTGGGATGGCGGTTGAGGGTGGAGAGCACCAGGGTGCCGCCGGGCTTGAGCAGGGTCGCGGCGGCCTGCACGATACTCTGCGGGTCCGGTACATGCTCGAGCATCTCGAGACAGGTGACGACATCGAAGGCGGCGGGGTTCTGCGCCGCGAAATCCTCGGCGGAGATGTGCCGATAGTCCACCTCGAGTCCGGATTCGTGCAGGTGCAGGCGCGCCACGTCGAGGGATTGTTCGGCCAGATCGATGCCGGTGACTTCGGCGCCCCGTGCCGCCATGCCCTCGGACAGCAGGCCGCCACCGCAGCCGATATCCACAACCTTGCGACCCTGCAATCCCCCGGCCTGCTGCTCGATATAGTCGAGCCGTAGCGGGTTGATGTCGTGCAGGGGCTTGAATTCGCTGTTCGGGTCCCACCAGCGGCTGGCGATGGCCTGGAATTTCTCGATCTCGGCTGGATCGACATTGACAGTGGATTGGCTAGTGCTCATGGGTTGCCTATACGCTGTTGCCATTGACGGGCCTGATGAATCAGGCGCTCGGGGTCGATATCGGTGAAGTGGCCGGCGGTCAGCTGGCGTCGTCCGGCGACCCAGACATCGCTGACCTGGCGGCTGTTCAATGCATACACCAGTTGGGAGACGGGATTATACAGCGGTTGGCTGTCGAGATGGGCAAAATCGATGGCGATCAGGTCCGCCTGCTTGCCCTCCTCGATGGAACCGATCTGCCGGTCGAGCCCGAGCGCGCGAGCGCCGTCGATGGTGGCCATGCGTATCGCCTGTTCGGCCTTGCAGGCCGAGGCATCTCCGCTCACGCCCTTGGCCAGCAGGGCCGCGCTGCGCATTTCGCCGAACAGGTCGAGGTCGTTGTTGCTGGCGGCGCCATCCGTGCCCAGAGCCACGGTTACGCCGGCCCGTTGCAGTTTGTTCACGGGACAGAAGCCGCTTGCCAGCTTGAGGTTGGATTCCGGGCAGTGCACCACCTTGACGCCGGTTTCCGCCAGGCGTTCGATCTCCATTTCCTCGAGTTCGGTCATGTGCACGGCTATCAGGTTCGGGTTGACCAGGCCCAGGCGGTCGAGTCGCTCCAGCGGACGTTCGCCGGTCTGTTTCACGGCCTCGTCGACTTCGAAACGGGTTTCGTGGACATGCATGTGCACCGGCAGGTCGAGCTCACTGCTGTAGATGGCGATTTGTTCGAGTGGCGCGTCGGATACGGTGTAGGGCGCATGGGGAGCGAAGGCGGCGCTGACCAACGGGTATTCCTTCAACTCGTCATGCACTGCCAGGGCCTTGCTCAGGTATTCATCGGCGTTCTGTGCCCAGACGGTCGGAAAGTCGAGGACGATCAAGCCAGCCACGGAGCGCATGCCCATCTGCTGGCACACCTGCGCCATGGTGTCGGGAAAGAAATACATGTCGTTGAAGCAGGTGGTGCCGGAGCGCAGCATCTCGGCAATGGCCAGGCGCACCCCGTCTTCAATGAAATCGCGATCGACATGCCGGGCTTCCGCGGGCCAGATGTGGCCTTCCAGCCACTGCATCAGTGGCAGATCGTCGGCCAGGCCGCGCAGCAGGCTCATTGCGGCGTGGGTGTGGGCATTGACCAGTCCGGGCATCAGCAGCTTGCCGGGCAGCTCGACGATCTCGGCGCCGGCCAGCTGCGGAAGACTGTCGAGCGTTTCGTTTGGCAGGATACGGTGAATGCGTTCCCGCTCGACGAGCAGGGCATGGTTTTCGAGCAGATCGAAATCCTCGTTGACCGTGAGGATGAGGTCGGGTTTGAGCAGGGTCAGGTCGTTCATGGGCGCACCTTAGCAGCGCTCAGTAGCGGTCTCAACCAGCGCAAGGGTTGCAAAACGGAATTTTCCGGTGGACAGGGAAAAAACACGCGCTTATTCTTTGCGCGGGATTTTCTACCAACCAATAATATGGAGAACACGCCAATGAGCGATGTATTTGAAAAAGGCCTTGCCGATATCAAGAAATACGACAGCAACCCGGACGAAGCGCTGGTCAAGGCGCTGGCCAAGAACTATGCCCTGGTCATGGGCAACAAGGATGCCAGCAGCGTGGCTTGCAGCGACCCTGCCGAAAAGGCCACCGTGCGCGACAACTTCCTGAAGAAGAAGCTCGGCCTGTCGATGGATGACAGCGATCTGGATGCGGCTGTCGAGGAAGCCTGCAAGACCATGTCCGGCGATCGTATGAAATCCCGCCTGACCATGTACTACCTGCTGACCAAGAAGTTCGGCAAGGAATCCGTCTTCGTCTGAGACGATTTCGGATATTCAACGACCAGGGAAGGGGGAGCTTGCTCCCCCTTCTGCGTTTCAGGGGATCACCACGATGAACACGGCCGACCCGTTTTCACCCATCGAATGGCGCGAGAACAGCCTCTGGCTGCTGGATCAGCGCTTGTTGCCGCAACGCCAGAAGTGGAACCGCTACGACGACATCGATGCCGTGGCGGCCGCCATTGCGGACCTGGTGGTGCGCGGCGCTCCGGCGATCGGCATCACGGCGGCCTACGGCGTGGTGCTGGGCTGGCGCCAGTCGAGGCAGGATCCGGGCTTCGATCTCGATGCCGCCCTCGGGCGGCTGGCCGGGGCGCGACCGACCGCGGTCAATCTGGCCTGGGCGGTGGATCGGCAGCGTGCCGTGCTGGCCCGGGGTGGTGACGGGGAAGCCCTGCTGGCCGAGGCATGCCGCATGCACCGGCAGGATATCGAGGGTTGTCTCGCCATGGGCGATCATGGCGCCGGCCTGATCGATGCCGGTTCCCGCGTGTTGACCCATTGCAATGCCGGAGCCCTCGCCACCGGCGGATACGGAACCGCCCTCGGCGTGATCCGCTCGGCCTGGTCCCAGGGCCGCCTTTCGGCCGTGTATGCCTCGGAAACCCGTCCCTGGCAGCAGGGGCTGCGCCTGACGGCCTGGGAGCTGGCCCGCGACGGCATCGATGTGCAGGTCATCGTCGAGGGTGCGGCTTCCTCGCTGATGCGCGCCGGCCTCGACTGGGTCATCGTCGGTGCGGACCGGGTCTGTGCCAACGGCGATGTGGTCAACAAGATCGGTACCTCCAACCTCGCCATTCTGGCGCGGCACCATGGCGTGCGTTTCCTCGTTGCTGCGCCGACCTCGACCCTGGATCCGCATACCGCCAGCGGTGCCGAGGTGCCGATCGAGACCCGCGATCCGGCCGAAATCCTCGGCGACCGCTATGCCAACGAACCCAGGGTGCGCGCCTGGAATCCGGTGTTCGATGTCACCGAGGCGGCCCTGATCGATGCCCTGGTGACGGAAATAGGGGTGGTTTTGCAGCCCGACAAGGACAAAATCGCCGCTCATCTTGCCGGCGAATGAAAGATAACTTGCCGTAAATCGCCTCTGAGCGTTTTTCTCTCCGGGGTAGAGGAAGAGGGCGGGTCTGTGGTAAAATCGCTCTCGTCAAAAATAAGAGGCATGCGCCCGATCCCGGGGCTCACCTGAAACTCGTTTGAATTCTCCAGCCGCGTCATCTCCCGACCCCAGATTCAAACCGGCCGCCGACCTTAGCGGCCCCGTCGCATTGCCTGCCCGAGTCACCGAATACCCCTGATGAGAACCCTGCTCCATGGCTGATCTAGCGAAGGAAGTCTTTCCGGTCAATCTCGAAGACGAGATGCGCCAGTCCTATCTCGAATACGCGATGAGCGTGATTGTCGGGCGCGCCCTGCCCGATGTGCGGGATGGACTCAAGCCGGTGCACCGACGCGTGCTCTATGCCATGCACGAGCTGGGCAACGACTGGAACAAGCCCTACAAGAAATCGGCCCGCGTGGTCGGTGATGTCATCGGTAAATACCACCCCCACGGCGATACCGCGGTCTACGACACCATCGTGCGCATGGCCCAGCCCTTCTCACTGCGTTACATGCTGGTCGACGGCCAGGGCAACTTCGGTTCCGTCGATGGCGACTCCCCGGCGGCGATGCGCTACACCGAGGTGCGGATGTCGAAGATCGCCCACGAACTGCTGGCCGATCTGGACAAGGAAACCGTCGATTTCACCCCCAACTACGACGGCTCGGAACTGGAGCCGACGGTACTGCCCACCAAGATCCCGAACCTGCTGATCAACGGTTCCTCCGGCATCGCCGTGGGCATGGCCACCAACATACCGCCGCACAATCTCGGCGAGGTCATCGATGCCTGCGTGCGCGCCGTCGACAACCCCGATGTGACGGTCGAGGAGCTGATGGAGTGCATCCCCGGCCCGGATTTCCCCACCGCCGCGATCATCAACGGCGCGCGCGGGATCCGCGAGGCCTACCGAACCGGCCGCGGACGCATCTACCTGCGCGCACGCAGCGAGATCGAGGAAGACAAGTCCGGCCGCCAGCGCATCGTCGTCACCGAGTTGCCCTACCAGGTCAACAAGGCGCGGCTGCTGGAAAAGATCGCCGACCTGGTCAAGGAAAAGAAGATCGAGGGCATCACCGGCCTGCGCGACGAGTCGGACAAGGACGGCATGCGCATGGTGATCGAGTTGCGTCGTGGCGAGATCGCCGACGTGGTGCTCAACAACCTCTACCAGCAGACCCAGATGCAGAACGTGTTCGGCATCAACATGGTGGCACTGGTCGATGGCCAGCCGCGCCTGCTCAACCTGCGCGAGGTGATTCTCGCCTTCATCCGCCATCGCCGCGAGGTGGTGACGCGGCGTACCGTATACGACCTGCGCAAGGCGCGCGAACGGGCCCATGTGCTCGAGGGCCTCGCCGTGGCGCTGTCGAACATCGACGAAATCATTGCCCTGATCAAGCGCTCCGCCAGTCCGGCCATTGCCAAGGCGGCGCTGATCGAGCGCGCCTGGGATCCGGGCATCGTGCTGGAAATGCTCGAGCGCGCCGGCGCCGATGCCTCGCGTCCCGACGAACTGGGACTCGAGTTCGGCCTGGTGGACGGGCGTTACCGCCTGACCGAGAAACAGGCCCAGTCGATCCTCGACCTGCGCCTGCACAAGCTGACCGGCCTTGAGCAGGACAAGATCATCAACGAATTCCGCGAGATTCTCGACCGCATCGAGGATCTGCTCGACATCCTCAACCGCGAGGAGCGACTGATGCAGGAGATCCGCAAGGAACTGCTGCAGATCAAGGAACAGTTCGCCGACGAGCGACGCACCGAGATCGTCGTCAATCATCAGGATCTCACTGTCGAGGACCTGATCAACGACGAGGAAGTGGTGGTCACCCTGAGTCATCTCGGCTACGCCAAGGCGCAACCGCTGGAGACCTACAGTGCCCAGCGCCGTGGCGGGCGCGGCAAGGCCGCGACCCGGGTCAAGGAGGAGGATTTCATCGAGAAGATGTTCATCGCCTCGACCCACGACACGCTGCTGTGCTTCTCCAATCACGGCAAGGTCTACTGGCAGAAGGTCTATCAGTTGCCGATCGGTTCGCGAACGGCGCGCGGCCGGCCGATGGTCAACCTGCTGCCGCTGGACGAGGGCGAGCGGATCACCGCTATTCTGCCGGTGCGCGAGTATGCCGAGGGCGAGTTCATTTTCTTTGCAACCGCCGATGGCACCGTCAAGCGCACGCCACTGGAAGCCTTCTCGCGTCCGCGCAGCACCGGCATCATCGCCATTGACCTGCGCGAGGGCGACGACCTGGTCGGGGTGCAGCGCACCCACGGCAACAATGACATCATGCTGTTCACGGCCGCGGGCAAGGGCATCCGCTTCCCCGAGTCCGAGGTACGGGCGATGGGCCGCACCGCTGCCGGCGTGCGCGGCATTCGTTTGAAGAAAGGCGATCGCGTGATCTCGCTCATTGCGCTCGACGACGGCGAGGAGATCATACTCTTCGCCACCGAGAATGGTTACGGCAAGCGCACCCGGGCCAGCGAATTCTCGCGCCAGGGGCGCGGCGGTCAGGGCGTGATCTCGATCCAGACGACAAAGCGCAACGGCCGGGTCGTAGGCGCGATCAAGGCCGCCGACGAAGACGAGGTGATGCTGATCAGCAATGCCGGAACCCTGGTGCGCACGCCGGTGGGCGACATTTCGGTGATGTCGCGCAACACCCAGGGCGTGACCCTGATCCGCCTCACCAACGGCGAGAAGCTGGTGCAGATCGAGACCGTGGCCGCCGACGAAGACGAGGATGACGGCGAGACCGAATAGAGGATTGTGATGCCGGGGGCGCCATCGAAACAGTGGCGCACCCGTGCTCAACCGTGAAAAACGCCGTGAATACCTCCCTGTAGGCTTGACTGCGGCATCCATGCCGTAGACATTTTCACGGATGAGCACGGGTACACGATTCCAATGACTAGCAGTCGTTGCAGGATGGGTTGAGCAGGGCGAAACCCATCGATGACAGGAATTGATCAAGAATTTTTTGTAAAACAGGAAACGAGCATGGCAAGAGTTTTCAACTTCAGTGCCGGGCCGGCGATGTTGCCGACCGAGGTGATCGAGCAGGCACAGCAGGAACTGCCGGACTGGCGCGGCAGCGGCATGTCGGTGATGGAGATGAGCCATCGCGGCAAGGAATTCATGTCCATTGCCGAGCAGGCGGAACAGGATCTGCGCCAGCTGCTCGCCATCCCCGACAACTACAAGGTATTGTTCCTGCAGGGCGGGGCGAGCCAGCAGTTCGCGATGGTTCCGCTGAACCTGATGGGCCGCACCGGCCAGGCCGACTACGCCAACACCGGTGCCTGGTCGAAGAAGGCGATCGCCGAGGGCAAGCGCTACGGACAGGTTCATGTTTGCGCCAGCTCAGAG
>WGBK01000376.1 GCA_015494335.1 Gammaproteobacteria bacterium
GCATTGCCCGCGAACGCGAACAGGAGGCAACAGATTGTCAGAACGTGTTTCAGTGACATGGGCTGTATAACGGCTGGAATGTGTCCAAGTTTACGGGGCATGGCTGGATTTGCCAAGTGTGAGAGTCCTTGTCGGGGGAAAGGTTCCCCGGAGGCGTGTCGGCCTAGCGTCTGAATCGTTTGCCGCGAATGATATTGTCCGTACGTATCCGGTCGCGCGCGTCCTCCAGCGCCTCGTCGATGTCCGCGGACGGCAGGGGTCGGCTGAAGTAGTAACCCTGGCCCATGTGGCACCCGTGTTGGACGAGAAACGCCAGTTGCTCGGGATGCTCGATGCCTTCGGCGACAATACTCAGGTCCATGCTCTGGGCGATCGCCAGGATAGCCTCGACCAGTTCCCGGTTTCCCTTGTCTGAACCGATGTCGCGTACGAAGCTTCGATCTATCTTGAGGTCGTCCATCGGGTATTGCTTCAGATAGCTGAGCGATGAATACCCGGTGCCGAAGTCGTCTATGGCCAGACGAATCCCGAGCGCCCTGGCGGTGCGCATCCATTTGAGGGTATCGCTGCTTCCGTCCAGCATGAGCCCCTCGGTGAATTCCAGTGTCAGCCGCTCCGGCGGCAACCCGGTGTCGGACAGGATCTTGTGCAGGCCGTCCACCGACAGGCCCAGGGCGAGCTGCCGGCTGGACAGATTTACACTGATTGTCCACTCATGGTTCTGGTCCATCCAGACCCGCGCCTGACGGCACGCGGATTCGAGGACGACGTCGCCGAGGGCCGAAATCAGGCCGGTTTCTTCCGCCAGCGGAATGAACTGGTCCGGTGGAATGGCGCCCAGTTCCGGGTGATTCCAGCGTACCAGCGCCTCGAAGCCAACCAGCCTGCGATCGGCAAGCTGGACGATGGGCTGGTAGTGCAACTCCAGTTCATCTTCCTCGATGGCACGGTGCAGCTCTGCCGACAACTGGACCTTGCGCTGCACACTCCGGTTCATGCCGCTGGTATAGAACTCGTAGGTGTTGCGCCCGGACTCCTTGGCGCGGTACATGGCCATGTCCGCGTTGCGAAGCAGGGTGTCGGCATCCTCCGCGTCCGCCGGATAGAAGGTGATGCCGATGCTGGCGCCCACCAGAAGCTGGTGCTCGGCTACCACGATCGGGTAGGAGAGAGCGCTGAGAACATTGCGTGCAACCCTGGCCGCATCGGATGCGTGATGGATGTCTTCCAGAAGGATGACGAATTCGTCACCACCAAAGCGGGAGACGGTATCGGACTCTCTCACGCAGCCGCGCATGCGCTCGGCGACCTGCTGTAGCAACCGGTCGCCAACCAGGTGACCGAGCGTATCGTTGACTTCCTTGAAGCGGTCCAGGTCGATGAAGATCAACGCAGCCTGTCCGTCGTGGCGTTGCGCGACTGCCAGGGCGTGGTCGAGCCGGTCCTGCAGCAGGTTACGGTTGGGCAGGCCGGTCAGGCTGTCGTAGTTAGCCTGTTTGTGAATGTATTCTTCCGCCGCCTTGCGTTCCGAAATGTCCCGGAAGACCGAAATATAGTTGCGTACCTTCCCATGTTCGTCGCGGATCTCCGCGATGCTTATCCATGCCGGATAGGGTTCGCCATTCTTGCGGCGGTCCTGTATTTCACCCTCCCAGCTTCCTTCGCGATGGATGGTGTCCCAAACGGCGTGGTAAAAATCCTTGTCATGGTGTCCGGAGGAAAGCAGTCGCGGTGTCTTTCCAAGCACTTCCTTTTCACTGTACCCGCTGATCCGGGTAAAGGCCGGGTTGACGGCCAGTATGCGCTCGTCGGCATCGGTTATCACGACGCCTTCGCCAAGCGCCTCGAAGACCGCCGCGTGAAGCCCCAGCAATTCCTCGGCAGCCTTGCGCGCGCTGATATCCTGCTTGAAGGAAACGTAGTGGGTCGTGCGGTTGTCGCTGTCCCGCACCGGTGCGATGGTGGTCTCTTCCCAGTAGGAACTGCCATCCTTGCGCCGGTTGCGCAACTCACCGTGCCAGACCCGTCCCTCGCCAAGCGCCTTCCACATGTTCTCGTAGGTCGATTTCTCCGTCATCCCGGATCGCAGCAGTTTCGGGTTTTTGCCCATGACCTCGTGCGGGCTGTACCCGGTGAGTTTTTCAAAGCTCGAGTTGACATATTCGATACGTATCTTTTCATCGGTAATCACCACCGATACCGGGCTTTGGTCCACGGCGCGGTGCAGCTTCGCGAGTTCACGCTCCCGCCGCCGGGCTTCGGTGACGCCTATGCGGATGAGTACGCGTTCGCCATTGCCGGTTATGCTGTCGCTGGCCAGCAGCCAGTGGTGTTCGCCCTGTTCGTCGACGAATTCCTCCACGCAAGAATCCAGCGTGGATTCGTTGTCGGGGACGATGATAGCGTCCCGGATGTTGCGGGGTTTGCGCGTTACACCGTGTTCCCGGTTCCATCGCAGCAGGTCCTCATGCGTGGTAGACGAAACGAGATTCTCCCGCAACCAGGGATAACAGCGAATGAAGGCATCGTTATGCAGTACCAGTTTCCCCTCCGCGTCGAACAGTGCGAAACCCTCGTGCAGGCTGGCGACGGCATCACCGAGCCGGCGCCTCGCCATCTCCGCCTGCTCCCGGCCCCTCGCGAGACGCCACAGACTTGCGCCCAGTGCGAGCATCAGCGCCGCGGTCAGAAGCACGAGCGAGAATCGGCGCCGTTCCAGTTCGTTGGCCTGTGTCACGTAGTACTGGTTAAGTGCCGCGTAGGCCTGTTCGAAGCGTTGCGCCGACTCCAGTGAATGGTACTGGTCCAGACGGTCGTGCAGGTCCCGGGTGAAGCGCAGTGTTACGCCCACGTGGTGGACAATGTTGTTGAACAGTTTGTCTTTTCCGTCGTTAATAGCATTGATGGCAGCGATGTCGGCCTCGATATCCCGGCGTCTCAACTCCGAGTCGAAGAGGACATAAGCGAGCATGTCGCTGCGCAGATGCTCCAGCAGCATGCGCATCGAGCCGTCGCCGATTACCTGTGTGTCGAGGTAGAGAATTTCGTTGCGCACCAGCGCGGTCTGCGATACCACGTGCTGGGCGACGCGCACCTTGGTTTCCAGACCCGACAGCCATGCTTCGAGCGCAAAACCGTAGGGCATTTTCAGCCCGCCCGTTTGTTGCGCCATTTTGCGGGCTTGTTCCGACAAGGATCGGATCTCGGCATAGTCCGCTACGAGCGGGTCATACTGCTGGAGCCGGAAGGAGACGACTCGCAGCAGGTCGCGGTCGAGATTGGCTTCCGCCCGGCGCAGGCCCAACAGCGTGTCTGTCCATTCCGCATGGGTTTCGGCGCTGGTATCGGCGTTGTGGGTCAGATTCCATACCAGAATGGCCGAGCTGACCAGCACGGCCATGGCGAACCAGTCCAGGCGTCGTTGCCTCATGGCGTCGCGTCCAGCAGGGGGTGCTTGCCGACCAGGCTGGCGAGGAAGGCGGCGATGGCCGTCCGGTCGCGGGGCGGGATTTCCCTGCCGGCCTGGTAATTGCCCATGACACGGATTGCCTCGTCCAGGCTGGCTGCGCTGCCGTCGTGAAAGAAGCGCCGCTGCAGCGCGGCCAGGCGCAGGCTGGGCACCTTGAAGTAAAAGCGGTCTTCGGGATAGCCGGTGACATTGAAGCGACCGAGGTCCGCGCGTGTCAGGGGGCCGCCACGGTCCCTGAAATAATCGTCCAGCAGCCCCATGCGCTGAAACAGGTTGCCGCCCACGTTGACTCCCTGGTGACAGGCGATGCAGCCGTAGGCCTTGAACAGGCGGTAACCCTCGAGTACCTGTGGGGAGATCGCGTCCTCCTCGCCCTGCAACCATCTGTCGAAAGGGGAATCCGGCGTGATCAGTGATCGTTCGAAGGCGACCAGGGCATCTTTCAGGGTCCGTTCGTTCATGCCGTCGGGGTAGGTTTTACGGAACCGGCGGTAGAAAGCGCGGTCCTTTTTCAGCCGCGCGATGATGTCCGGCCAGGACGACGCTAATTCCCCGGGGTTGTGTATCGGGCCATCCAGTTGCTCTTCCAGGCTAGACGCACGTCCATCCCAGAACTGCGCGATATTGAAACGCGAATTGAAGACGGATGGTGTCTTGATGTTGCCGGCCGCACCCCCCGCACCGCGAGAGGGAACCTCGCGGTCGGTCCCTCCCAGCGCAGGCTGGTGGCACGAAGCACAGGAGACGGAACGGTCGGCGGACAACTCGGTGCTGAAAAACAGGTGGCGGCCGAGTGCAACGCGCTCGGGATCCTGATCGTCGAGTCCGGGAATGGGACGAATGGGTTCGTCCAGGAGCGGTGATGCAGGCAGGAGCGCGTGAAATCCAACAAGTACGAACAGGCACAGTGCCGCTGCCGGTTTTGAAACTGTCACTATCCTGCCTCCCTCCAGGCGCACCTGCCTTGTTATGCAACGGCGAGTGGGCGGTCTTCTTGAGGTCTGGAGAGGGCAAGGAAACACATGAAGCGTGCGGTTTTTCGGCGCGCCACACCGCCTGACACATTGTCAGAAAAGTCGCGGCCGACTTCCCTGCGAGCCACGACTCGACGCTGCTCGTTGTTGTCGATGAAGTCCCGGAAGCCGGGATACATTCAATCCCAGCTCAGCGCCCCGCCGGTCTGGTACTCGGTCACCCGCGTTTCGAAGAAATTCTTCTCCTTGCGCAGGTTGGCCTGCTCGTCCAGCCAGGGCAAGGTGCAGCGC
>WGBK01000377.1 GCA_015494335.1 Gammaproteobacteria bacterium
CATTTGAGGATTTCCAGCACGGCGTTTTCCACGGCTTCATTGAAGCGGTCGCCACCCAGCGCGTCGATGGCGCGGCCCAGGGGGCTGCCGCCCAGCCCTTGTGGCCGCTGGCAGAGCACGTAGAGCATGCGGCCCTTGACCTCGGGGCTGGTGTAGCGCAGCAGCCAGGGCCTTTGCTGCGTGACCTCGATGATCCGGTCGGCCTGGGAGAGTTGTTCGCTGCGTTCCTGCCACCAAAACAACAAATCATCACCCGGCGCGATTGATGCGGTTCGCAGGCCCACCGCATCCTGCGGGCTACGGGCTCTCCCCGGATGTATCTGGTTCGGATTGTTTGTAGTAAATCTCGATTTCTCGAATCGTCCGGTCATCGTGGAGATGCGCAATGATTGCGAACCTCCGGTCTTGTGCATTTTTCACCTTGCCGATGAACCTGTATCTGTGCGCCCAATGGCTGCGCCGGAACGGGGTGCCGGTCTTGTAGGCGTTGAGTTCCCAGAATTTCAGGGCCGGGGTGATATGCACGCCGTCGATGATGAGGGTGCCGGTGAAATTCTGCGTCGGTCTGCTGTCAATGTAGTCCTCAACGTACTTAAGATAGTCTGCTTTGGGTTTCTTTCTGATATAAACACTGAAGGTTGAGGCCGTTTTTGTTCCCGGCTCGGACAAAACTTTAACGCCAAGTTCGTCCCAGGTATAGACATCGCTGGCCTTCTCGCTAAATCGGGATTGTTTTCCGAGCAGGGCAGAAATATTCTCGATTTTCGTTGGCAAGGAAACGAGGGTGCCGTTGATTTCAAGGGCGCCGTCCTGAAACACTATCGCGAGCTTCTCGGGCTCAAGCGCGCCGGTGGCTTCGGCTGCTGAAAGGGGCGGTGCAAGGCAAATCGTCCACACCAGCAGCAGAAACATGACGGATTGGGTTGTCTGGTGCATCAGTCGCGTTGCTCCATGGCCAGCAGTTGTTTGAAGTAGGCGATCACGTCCTTTGAGTCCCGGATCAGCTTTTCCGCCTCGCGCCGGATTTCGCCGCCGTGCTCTTTCGCCTGTTCGGCCAGCCAGCCCTTGCTGGTGGCCTTGACGATCCGGTCCGGGTGTTTCAAGGCCCAGGTACGTACTTCTTCGTCCATCCAGTCGGATTTCTCCGGGTGGGCCAGGTAAATCTTTATCCTTTTCATGACCGTTTCCGCATTACCTCTGCCATCCCACGCATCGCGCATGGCGAATCCGGTATCGCGTACCGCTTCTCTTGCCAGATTCGCCGCAATCGGGTGAAAGACATGCCCGTCATGGTCCTTGGCCAACTGGCTGTGGGTGGGGTCGCTGCCGTTGCCGTCTTCCAGCCAGGCGGTCTGGAGATCGTCGATATGCTCGGCGATCAGCAGTACGATAGCGCCGATGAATTCGCTGATCCAGCCAAACAGGAACGAGGACATGCGGCATGTGGCGGTGGCGATGCGGGGGTTGTTGCGCTCGAACGCCTCTTTCTTTTCCAGCAACGCATCGGCCAGTTCGCCCCAGGAGGGCCTGGGCGGGTCCGGTACGCCAAGCGTGAGGGGCGATTGCCGCGATGAGACGTCCTTGAGCAGGATGACGGCGATTTGCTGGGCGGCGCTGCGCTCGCCGGCGGTACACGCATCGGCGGCGTGCATGCCGGCGCCTACCTTGAGCAGGATGCTGGCGGCGGTGTCCAGGCCGCCGAATCTGCCGGTGACGATGGGGGTGATCCCTGTCTGCTTGTCCGCCGGCGCCCAGGCGACGACATGCCGGACCGGCTTGCCGTCGCTGCCGGTGACCTTCAGCTTGCCCTGCCGGAGCAGTTTGTTGATGGCGACTTCCACGAAGTTGCTGTGCGCAAAGAAGTCCTCCAGGGTGTGCAGCGCCGCGCCGAAATGGCGCATGCCCTCGGGGGTGCGGCCGGCCTGTAGCGCCAGCCCGATCTGTTTTTCGATGTATTCGAGTGAGGATACCCAGCGGCCTTTGCCGGGGGTGGCAATGTAGGCTTTCATGTGTGTTGCGGGGTCGATGTCCAGTTCGTCATCGTGAACCGGGCCCCGGAAGGCCTTGTCCTTGTGCCGGGCGTCGCCAATGCCCAGGGGGTTGTCGATGTGTTCTTCCGGCCGGTAGACGCCGAGGCGCGCCTCATCGACCCTGAAGATCTTGCGCTGTTTTTCGAGGGTTTCCCCGTTCTGCGTCGAGTCGACAAATTCACCCAGGGCCAGAATGTCGATGACCTTGGTGATTGCCCGCCGGGAAAACAGGCCGCGGCTTATTTCCCGCTGCAGTTCACGGGCGATTTTCGCGCGCCCGTTGCCGGTGAGGATCGCCGCCCATTCGACGTCCAGGGACAGCGCGGGGGCGTCGGGGGCGCGCAGCAGCTTGGCGTCGCAGGCCTGGGCGTAGTCCCGCAGCCAGTTGCCGAAATAGATCATTCGGAGTTCTTTCTCATTGAAATCGGCATCTTTCAGCACGTCCCCGATGGACTCGTGGCCGAAGGACAGGCTGCCGTACCCCCGGCCGTCACCGAATTTCTCGAACGGGCCCTGCTGGTCGTTATCGTAGCGGTGGCGCGCCGAGAGATAGGCGCGCATGGCGCGGCTGGCGCCGGCATGGTCGACCGACAGCGGGCGGTCGCCCAGGCTGCCACGGTAGTGCGCAAACGCCAGGGTCTCTTGCAGGTCGAACTTGTAATTGACCAGGGCCATGGCGTAGCGCGCGCCTTCGTCGAAGAAGGCATCGCCACCAACCGCCGAGTAGTGGGTGCGCAGCAGATGGTCGATGTGCTGGCCGAACTCCTCGACCAGCATGATGTGCAGCTTCCACGCCGCGTCCGGGGTGGTGAGGGCCTCTTCGATGACCTTGTTGCCGACATGGATGGTTTGTCTGGGCTTGTAGTACAAGGCGCTGGCGCCACTGATCTCACCCTGGATCACCACCAGCGCCGGTTGCCGGAGCGTGCCCTGGCGCAGGTCGCGACGCAGTGCCCGGTAGGCGGAGACGGGGATGTCATAGCCAAACAGGCTGGGAATCCAGGTCAGAAACTGGGTTTCGGGCATGAAATCCGCGAGGCCGGCGAGTTGATCATGGGCCAGCGTGCTCGTCAGTTGGTGTTCCTCGTCAACGACGATAATGGGCTCGATCTCCGCCGCCGGAAGAGGCGGCGCGACGCTCGCCGGGCCGGGGGTGCCGGCCTCGCCGATCTCATAGTTCACCTTGCCGTTGAAGACCACGCCGTTCTCGCCGCCGAGTTCGATGTGCCTGCCATAGAGGTGCACGTTGCCGGCGGTGTCGATCCTGAAGCCGCCGCCGTTCTGCTCGAAGGTGATGTCGCCGCCG
>WGBK01000378.1 GCA_015494335.1 Gammaproteobacteria bacterium
GGAGAAAGCGGTGAATGCCAGAGCAGCGAACACCCAGCCACGGCCGCGGCGTAGAGTGAATTTCATGGTGATGTCCCTTTTGGTTGTTGTTGGCGTGACCGAGGATAAAAAGGACGGGGTGGAATGTCTAGGTTTTATTTTGCAACTGACCCGAGTTGATCGAGAGTTTCGAGCAAGGCGCTCATCTCCTCATCCCTGCCCACGGTGATGCGCAGCCACTGGTCGATGCCGGGCTGGTTGAAATGACGCACCAGGATACCGTGTTGCTTGAGTTGCCGGTAGAGTTCGCCGGCGTTGCCGGCGGGCGGACGGGCGAACAGGAAATTGGCGGCCGAGGGCAGAACCCGAAAGCCGAGTTGTTCCAGGGCCTTCCGGCTCTGCTCGCGGGTGGCGACGATGCGTTGGCAGCTTTCGCGAAAGTAGTCCTCGTCTTCGAGGGAAGCGAGAGCCAGGGTCTGGGCCAGGCTGTCGATGGGATAGGAATTGAAAGAGTTCTTGACCCGCTGCAGCCCCTCGATCAGTTCTTCCGAGCCAATGGCAACGCCGAGACGGATGCCGGCGAGGCTGCGCGACTTGGAGAAGGTCTGGATCACCAGCAGGTTGGGGTGGAGGTCGAGCAGCCGGATAGCGCTTTCGCCGCCGAAGTCGATATAGGCTTCGTCGATGATGACCACGCGATCGGGTTGCAGCGCGCAGAGCCGCTCGATCTCCTGCAGCGACAGCAGGCGGCTGGTCGGCGCATTGGGGTTGGGCAGGATCACGCCGGCGCAGTCACCCTCGTAGTCCTCGACACCGATGCGGAAATCCTCGCGCAAGGGCACGCGCTTTGCCTCGATGCCGTAGAGCTGGCAATACACCGGGTAGAAGCTGTAGCTGATCTCGGGGAACAGCAGTGGCTGCGGCCGCTGGAAGAAGGCCTGAAAGCTGTGCGCCAACACCTCGTCGGAGCCGTTGCCGACGAAAACCTGTGCCGGCGCAACGCCATGTCGATCGGCCAGGGCCTGACGCAAGCGACTGGACTCGGGGTCGGGGTAGAGACGCAGCCGACCGCTGTCGAAGGCGGTCAGGGCCTCGGCCACGCGCGGAGACGGCGGGTAGGGGTTCTCGTTGGTGTTGAGCTTGATATAAGGCTGATCCTGCGGCTGTTCGCCGGGAACATAGGGGTCGAGCTGTTGTACGCGTTTGGTCCAGTAACGACTCATGATGACAGGGTTCAGAAGAGTTGCCGGCCGCCATCGACGGCGATGATCTGGCCGTTGACATAGGGGCTGGTGACGAGAAACAGGATGGTGTCTGCGATGTCCTGGGGGGTTCCGGTACGCCCGAGGGGGATCTGCTCGAGGATGGCCCGTTGCTCCTTGCTGTCCTGGTTTTCGTCCTCGGGCCAAAGGATCGCGCCCGGCGCGATGCCGTTGACACGGACCTCCGGAGCCATCTCCAGGGCCAGGGCACGGGTCATCATGGCCTTGCCGGCCTTGGCGATGGAATACAGCGGGTATTTCTTCAGCGGCGAACGACCGTGTATGTCCACCATGTTGACGATGCAACCGCGGCTCGCACGCAACGCCGGATGGCAGGCCTGGGACAGAAACAGCGGTGCCTTCAGGTTGCTGCCCATCAGGTCGTCCCAGTGGCTTTCCTCGATGTGGCCGATCGGGGTCGGATAGAAGGTGGAGGCGTTGTTGACGAGGATGTCGAGGCGGCCGAAGGCATCGGCGGCCTCGCGCGCCAGCCGTTCGATCTGATCGAGCTTCAGCAGGTCCGCCTGCAGCGCCACGGCTGAGCCGGGGCGGTGGGCGTTGAGGTGCTTCACCAGCGTTTTGGCCTCATGGGCGGAGCCGCGGTAATGGATAATGATGTCGGCACCGTTTTGATGTAGAGTCTGTGCCGTTCTGGCCCCCAGACGCCGCGCCGCGCCGGTAATCAGCGCGGCTTTGCCTTCGAGTTTCATCTTGCCTCATCCTGGATAATCAGCTTGTCATCATATCATTCCGAAGCCGCGCTGCCAGTGCCCGATGCCGATGCCATCGCGCACAGCGAGCGTCTGATCGGGCGCCTGATCGAGCGCATCGAGGAGTCCGGCGGCGTATTACCCTTCGATGCCTATATGCAGGCCTGTCTCTACGAGCCGGGGCTGGGTTACTACAGCGCCGGCGCGGTGAAGTTGGGTGCGGAAGGGGATTTCGTTACCGCGCCGGAGATTTCGCCGTTGTTCGGTCGAACTCTTGCACATCATGCGGTGGCGCTGTTCGCCCAGGGGCTGGCGCCGGCCCTGCTCGAGTTCGGTGCCGGCAGCGGCCGCCTGTGTCGCGATTTGCTGCTGGAACTGGATCGTCTCGAAGCGGTACCCGATCGCTACGCCATTCTCGAAACCAGTCCGGATCTGCGCCAGCGACAGCGCGAGTTGCTGACCTCGGCCCTGCCGACCGAGCTGTTTGCTCGTGTCGAATGGCTGGATGCGCTGCCACAGGGTTTCAATGGTCTGGCGTTGGGGAACGAGGTGCTCGATGCAATGCCGGTCAAGGTGGTGCACAAGCAGAGAGAGTGGCGGGAACTGGGTGTGGGCTTCGAGCAGGGGCGTTTCGTCTGGAAGCCGCTGTCGCCACAAGTGTCCAGCGTTCCCGTGCTGGAAGAAATCCGCCGCATCGACCGGCAATACGGCTTGCCCGACGGCTACGCCACCGAGATCAACCCGAATTACGAGCCCTGGCTGCGCGCCCTCCACGAGTCCGGCGAGTCCCTGGCCGTGCTGCTTATCGATTACGGTTATCCGGAATCGCTCTATTATCACCCATCCCGCGTCAGCGGCACGCTGCAATGCTTCTATCGCCACCGTGTGCACGGTGACCCCTTTGTCTTCCCGGGGTTGCAGGACATTACCGCCTTTGTCGATTTCGATGCCCTGGCGAGCGCCGCCTCTGCAGTCGGTTTCGAGGTCGCGGGCATCGTCAATCAGGCGGATTTCCTGCTGGGTAACAACCTGCTCGATCTGACCACGGATAACGCCGATGCGATCGAACAATTACAGCTGGCTCAACAAATCAAGACCCTGACCCTGCCCGCGGAGATGGGCGAGAAATTCAAGTGCATGGCCCTCGTCAAGGGCCTCGATCTCGACTTTCCGGGGCTGAACCCCGGAACCGCAACCCGGAGATACAATGGATAATCTGCAAATCATCGTCCTTGCCGTGGTGCAGGGGCTGACCGAATTCCTGCCCATCTCGAGCTCGGCGCACCTGATCCTGGTGCCGGTGATTCTCGGCTGGCCGGATCAGGGCCTGGTGTTCGACGTGGCCATGCATGTGGGATCGCTGAGTGCCGTGATGCTCTACTTCCGCCATGAACTGGTGGCCATGACCCGGGCCTGGTTCGCCAGCCTGTTCCGCCAGCAACACAGTCGCGACAGCCGGCTGGCCTGGTGGATCATCGTCGGCACCATTCCGGCGGTGATCTTTGGCGGTCTGTTCAAGGATGTCATCGAAACCCAGTTGCGCTCGCCACTGGTCATCGCCGCCACCACCATCGGTTTCGGTATATTGCTGGGGCTGGCCGATCGCCTGGCGCGACATGTCCGGGACGAGTATTCCATGTCCTTCCGCGATGCCCTGGTGGTGGGCCTGTTCCAGGCACTGGCGTTGATTCCCGGCACCTCGCGCTCCGGCATCACCATGACTGCCGGTCTGTTCCTCGGTCTCAATCGCGATGCCGCGGCGCGCTTCTCCTTCCTGCTGTCGATTCCGATCATCATTGCCAGCGGCGTGTTCAAGACCCGCGACCTGGTCGAATCGGCCCAACCGGTCGATTTCGGTCTGTTGTTGCTGGCCATCGGCCTGTCGGCCTTCAGCGCCTGGGTCTGCATCAAGTTGTTCCTGAGCCTGATCAATCGCATCGGCATGATGCCCTTTGTCGTCTATCGCTTGCTGTTGGGGGCCTTCCTGCTGTATCTGTTTGCATGATCTGAGGCAAGCGGGTATCAATCAGGCCTTTCCTTTTTCGGGCCTAGGCCTTACTTCTACTCGCTCTGGAGGTAGAACATGCCAAGCATCGACCCGACACTGCTGCAAACCGATCCCGCCACCGGTCTGACCGAGCCCGAAGCGCGTACCCGTCTCGAGCGCTTTGGCCCGAATCGCCTCGAAACCGAGGAGGAAAGCCGCTGGAAAAGGCTGGCCCGGCGCTTCTGGGGACCGATCCCCTGGATGATCGAGACGGCGGCCATCCTCTCGGCATCAGTGCAGCGCTGGGAAGACTTCACCATCATCATGGTGATGCTGCTGGTCAATGCCTTCGTCGACTATTACCAGGAATCGAAGGCGCTGGATGCCATAGCCACGCTGAAGAAGAAGCTGGCGCTGACCGCACTGGTGCGTCGGGACGGCCAGTGGCGGCAGATCCCGGCGGCGGAACTGGTGCCGGGCGATATCATCAAGCTCAAGATCGGCGATCTTCTGCCCGCCGACCTGCGGCTGCTCGAGGGCGGCGATTACCTGCAGATCGACCAGTCGGCGCTGACCGGCGAATCCCTGCCGGTCAACAAGAAGCCCGGCGACGAAGCCTATGCCAACAGCGTGGTCAAGCAGGGCGAGATGATCGCGCTGGTCACCGCCACCGGCCTGGACACCTATTTCGGGCGCACCGTCGGGCTGGTGGCCAAGGCGCAGAAGGAAGGGCGCAGTCATTTCAAGCGCATGGTCATCAAGGTGGGCAACTTCCTGATTGCCCTGACCCTGCTGATGATCGCAATGATCATCACCGTGGGCATTCTGCGTCACGAATCCATCACCGAACTGCTGATCTTCTCGCTGGTGCTGACCATCTCCGCAATCCCGGTTGCGATGCCGGCGGTGCTGACCGTGACCATGGCCATCGGCGCCGTGGCGCTGGCGCGCAAGCAGGCCATCGTCAGCCGTCTCGATGCCATCGAGGAACTGGCGGGCATGGATGTGCTCTGTTCCGACAAGACCGGCACCCTGA
>WGBK01000379.1 GCA_015494335.1 Gammaproteobacteria bacterium
ACTGAGGCGGGAGCGGATTGAAACTGGGAAAACCGCTGCTACCGCACCCTGAAAAACCGTTCTCCCGCCTCACTGAGGCGGGAGCGGATTGAAACAGATCGAACAGGAACAGCCCGGCTCCTCCGATCGTTCTCCCGCCTCAGTGAGGCGGGAGCGGATTGAAACGAGGGCGTCGCCGCTGGCCAAACTGCAACCGCAAAGGTTCTCCCGCCTCGCTGAGGTGAGAGTGGATTGAAACTTTCATTGTGGCGAATACGGGAAAGAGCTGAGCTGATTCACCCGTCTCGTTCCAGGAGGGAGGGGGCTCTGGATCGTTAGTCTGGAATCTCGATCTCGCTGCCGACATCTCGAGTCTGCAGCTCGCGGCTGCCGCTGCTGGTCTGGGGCGCGAGTTCACGCACGTACATCAGCGTGGCGCCGGCCACCGCGACCGGGATCACGATGAAGTTGACTACGGGGATACTGGTCAGGGCCATGACCATGCCACCGAAGCCGAGGGCGAGGCCATTGCGTTTCTTGAGGTGATCCTTCTGTTGCTGGAAGGTCTGGTCGTGGTTGCCCATCGGGTAGTCCATGTATTCCAGCGTCAGCAGCCAGGCGCCGAAGACGAACCACAGAAAGGGCGAAACCAGGTTGATGACGGGGATGAAGCCGACCAGGAACAGGCCAATGGACCAGACCGTGATATACACCAGCTTGCCGAGCTGGGATTTGATGCTGTCGACGATCAACTGACCCAGTGAGATGCCGGAATTGACCTTGTGGCCGGTGAGCATTTCCTCTAGCTTTTCCGACATGATCGCGTTGAAAGGCGCGGCGATGACATTGGCGATGGGGGTAAAGGTGAAGAACACGATTACCGCGGTCATCGAGGTGATTACGGCCCAGATCAGCCATTCGAGAAAGCCGAGCCAGCTTGGTACCCAGTCGAGCAGCCATTGCACCAGTGGCTGGAACTGGCTGTAACCCCACCAGATGAATCCGCCAAACAGCAGGATGTTGATCCCGAGGGGAATCAGTACATAGCGTCGAATGCCGGGACGCCGCACCAGGCTGAAGCCCTGGGCCAGATAGGCCGCGCCGCGGCCGATGTCAGTGATCATGGATAGCAGTCTCCTTTTCCGGGTAGCTTGCCACGGCTGTGACGGACCCGCAATCAGTCGGGCTGGCTTGCGGTCGAGCGTCCCAACGCCAGCAGGGCGGAGCCGTAACTGGCCTCGCTGTGCTCGCTTTTCTCGACGGGGGAGCCGATGAGGCGCTCGCGCATCCTGCGCCAGGTTTCATTGACGGCTCCGCCGCCGCTGCTCAGTATGCGCTTGGGCGGAACGCAGCCGAGTTCCACCAGTCGTTCGTAACCGGCCTTTTCGATGCGGCTGAGTCCTTCCAGCAGGCCATGCAGAAAGGCGCTGTCGTCGGCGGGTCGGGGTTCCATGCGGGGCTGCAGCTTCGGGTCGTGGATCGGGAAGCGTTCGCCGGGGCGTTGCAGCGGGTAGTAGTCGAGACCGCTGTCCTGCATCGGGTCGATGTCCCGGGACAGGATTTCAATCTGCCTGGCGGTGAAGTGATCCCGCAGGATCGCGGCCCCGGCATTGGATGCGCCGCCGACCAGCCACAGGTCGCCGAGGCGGTGACTGTAGACGCCGGAACCGAGGTCCTCGATCGGCCAGGGATTGAGGATCTTGATCACCAGCGTGCTGCCGAGGGAGGTGACTGCATCGCCGGGGCGACTGGCCCCGCTGGCGATGAAGGCGGCGTTGGCGTCGGTACTGCCGGCTGCCAGGTCGAGGTCCGGCGCAAAGCCATACTGCCGGGCGCGATCCGCGCGAATCGGGGCCAGCAGCTTCCCCGGCGGAAACACCTCGGGCAGGGCCTCGGCGGGGAGTAACTCGCGGATCCATTCGGGCCATTGCAGCTTCTTCAGGTCGTAGCCGAGCTTGAGGCAGTTGTGCCAGTCGCTGCCCGGCAGCGGCCCGCAGAGATGGCTGGCCAGAAAGTCGGCCTGGCTGAGCACGCGAATCCCGCCTTCCGGTTCCCCGGCAAGGTCTCTCTCGAACAGCTGCACCGCCTTGGCCAGGGCCGAGCTGCTGCTGAGGGTGATATGGTCCGGGCGTGGGCAGTGGCGGCGGATCTTCTCCAGCGCCTCGCGGCTGCTGGTATCGTTGTAGAACAACGCCGCTGTCCGTGCCTTGCCGCTCGTGTCGGTCAGCAGCACGGTACCCGAGGTGCCATCAAAGGCGAGACGCCGGACCCGGCTCAGGTCGACCTGAGTCCGCAACTGCTCGATCAGGGCTTCCAGGCCGGCAATCCACAGCTCCGGATCCTGCTCGATGCGGCCATCGCGCTCCTGCGCTGTGGGCAGGGGCTGGCTGGCCTCGGCAAGGGGCCGGGCTTCCTTGTCGATGACCGTGGCACGGCAACCGGAGGTACCGAAATCGATACCGAGATACAGATCCTGGGACACGGACTTCAGGGCAGGGCGACCGGGTCGGGCGCCTGCCAGCCGTCGGCACGGTGCTCGACTACGACCTTGGTGTAGATGCCGCCGCGCACATTGAAATCGGCCATCAGGCGCAGGAAACGCGGCTGCAGGGCCTGTACCAGGTCGTCGAGGATACGGTTGGTCACATCCTCGTGGAAGGCGCCCTCGTCGCGGAAGGACCAGACATAGAGTTTCAGGGACTTCAGCTCCACGCACTTGCGATCGGGCACATACTCGATATGCAGTTTGGCGAAATCGGGCTGGCCGGTCATCGGGCACAGGCAGGTGAATTCCGGCACATCGATGCGGATGCTGTAGTCGCGTTCCGGTCGCGGATTGTCGAAGGTGTCCAGGGTCTTGCTCGGTTGTGTGCTCATGGGTTCTCTTGGTTCACGGGTTGCGGGCGGACTGTCGTTCCGCGATGCGTTTTCTGCCCTCGGCGAGAGCTTCATCCACATAGGCGCCGAAGAAATCCACCGAATTGATGCCGACGATGCGCTTGCTGACTTCCCGTCCGTCGGCATCGAGGAACAGCAGCGTCGGGGTCACGAACACCTTGTAACGACTGGAAACGGCAGCCGGCGTGGTTTCGGTCCCGTTCCAGTTGCGGATGGAGTCGTAGCCGTCGATCTCCAGCTGCACGATCAGCGTGTTGGACTCGTAATCGCCACTGCGCAGCATCGGCTTGAGAATTTCCTCTTCCAGCTTGCGGCAGTAGGGGCAGTCGCTGGCCTCCACCTCAAGCAGGATAATCTTGCCCTCGCGCCGGGCGCGCTGGCCCAGGGCCTGCAGGTCGGTAATCCGCTCGATCTGCACGAAGGGCAGATCGTCGCCGTTCTCCTCATCCTGCTGGGCAAGCAATGGCAGGCCCGTCAGGAGCAGTATCAGGAACAGCAACGGTTTGGTCAGTGGCTTCATGGTTCGACGATAGTTAGGGTTGTTCGGGCCTCGACCGGGGACGAGGCATCATACAGAAAGCCTCGTTTCATCTCCAATGGGACTATTGGAGAAAAGAGACCATGAAATCGTTATAATCCGATGCCTTTGAATCGCCACAGTTCCCCGAAACCCCGACATGCGCCTCAGCCAGATCAAGATATCCGGATTCAAGTCCTTCGTGGACCCCACCAAGATCCAGTTCCCGGAGAATCTCACCGGTATCGTCGGCCCCAACGGCTGCGGAAAATCCAATGTCATCGACGCGGTGCGCTGGGTGATGGGCGAATCCTCGGCCAAGCACCTGCGCGGCGAATCTATGGAGGATGTCATCTTCAGCGGCTCCTCCACGCGCAAGCCGGTGGGCCAGGCCTCGGTGGAGCTGATCTTCGACAACAGCGACGGCTCGGTGAAGGGCGAGTACGCCAAGTACAACGAAATCTCGATCAAGCGTACCGTTACCCGTGCCGGCCAGTCCAAGTACTTCCTTAACAACAGTCGCTGCCGACGGCGCGACATCGCCGATATCTTCCTCGGCACCGGCCTCGGGCCGCGCAGTTACGCCATCATCGAGCAAGGCATGGTCTCGCGCATCATCGACGCCAAGCCCGAAGAACTGCGCGTGTACCTCGAGGAAGCCGCCGGCATCTCCAAGTACAAGGAACGCCGCCGCGAGACCGAAACCCGCATCCGCCACACCCGCGAGAACCTCGACCGCCTCAACGACCTGCGCGAGGAGATCGACAAGCAGCTGTCCCGTCTCAAGCGCCAGGCCAACACCGCCGAGCGCTACAAGGCCCTGAAGGAGGAACAGCGCCGCGTCGAGGCCGAACTGCTGGTATTGCAACGCCAGGCCTTTGACGAGGAGCTGCAGCGCGAACGCCGCCAGCTGGAGCAGATCGAGACCGAGTTACAGGCGGCCATTGCCGAGTTGCGCAAGACCGAGGCGCAGATCGAGGAAGGCCACCAGAAACTGACCGAGGCCAACGAAGCCCACGGCCAGGTGCAGGCGCGTTATTACGCCATCAGCAGCGAGATCGGAACCCTGGAACAGGAAATTCAGCACCAGAAGCAGCTGCGCGAGCGCAATCAGCAGGATCTGCAGAAGATCCTCCAGGCCGCCGACGAGTCGCGCGGCGTGCTGCAGAGCGACGAGACGAGACTGCAGCAGCTCGAAGCCGAGCTGGCCACGCTGCGGCCGCAACTTTCCAGTGTGGCCGAGGCCTACGACCAGGCTCAGCAGGCCGCCAGCGAGGCGGAAACCCGCATGGCCGACTGGCAGAACCGCTGGGAAGCCTTCAACAGGGAATACCATCAGGCCCACCAGGCGGTGCAGGTCGAAAACAAGGCCATCGAGCATATCGAACGCCAGATCCTGCAGGCCGATCAGCGCGCCCAGCGCCTGCGCCAGGAGCAGCAGAGCCTGGACCTGCACGGACAGGATCAGCAGATCGCCGAGCTCGACCAGAAGATCGCCGAGCGCGAGCAGAGCCTGCAACAGCACCAGAAGACCCTCGAGGAGCGAGGACGGCAGATCAACGAGCTACGCCAGCGCATCGACGAGCAGAGCACGCAGCTGGACCAGCAGCGCAGCGAGGTACAGAGCCTGCGCGGGCGACTGTCCTCTCTCGAGGCGCTGCAGCAGAATGTGCTCGACGATTCCAGCGAGGAACTGCAGGCCTGGCTCGAGCGCAACGGCCTCGAAGGCAGCCAGCGACTGACCGAGCAACTCAGGGTGCAATCCGGTTACGAACAGGCCGTGGAGACGGCGCTGGCGCCCTGGCTAGGCGCCCTCTGTGTCGGCAATCGCGCAGTTTCGACCCAGGCCCTGGCCGAGCTGGCGCGGCGCGATATCGCGCTGATTCAGCAACTGCCCGGCGAGGAAGCGCCTGCCGCGCCGCAGGGCTGGAAACCGCTGTCGGAAGTGGTCAAGGCGGGCGTGGATCTGCAGCCGATGCTCGGCGAGGTCTATGTCTGCGAGGATCGTGCCGAGCTCGAGCGCAAGCGCCCCCTGCTCAAGGCCAGCCAGCGATTGGTCAGTCGTGACGGGCTGCTGGCCGGGCGCAACTGGCTGATCCAGTTCGGCGAGGACAGCGAACACAGTGGACTGATCCAGCGCGAACGCGAGATTCAGCAGCTGCGGCAGCAGATCGAAGACATTACCGAGCAGGCGATGCTGCTCAAGTCCCGGGTCGATGCCGACCGCGAGACCCTGCAGCTTGAGGAAAAGGCCCGTGACGAGGCGCAGCGCGCGCTTCAGCAGGTCCAGCGCGAGATCAATGAGTTCAACAACCAGCGCGCGCGGCTGAAAAGCCGGGCCGAGCAGGTCAGTAGCCGCCATGCGCTGCTGGAAAAGGAGTTGCAGGAGCTTGCGGAGCAGCAGAAGGCCCTCAAGGACGACCTGCAGCAGGCCACTTATCGCCGCAACGAACAGCTTGAGAGCATTAACCGGCTGGAACAGCAGAAGAGCGAACTCGAGACGGAGCGCGATCGCCTGCGCGAACAACTGGCCGTGGCCCGCGACACCTTGCAGAACAGCCGCGAACAGCAGCACCAGCTGCAGATGAAGTTGCAGGGCCTGGAGGCGCAGATCCACTCCACCCGCTTCAATCTCGAACGGGTCGAGCGCCAGTCCAGCGAATACCAGCAGCGAGTGGCGGAGCTCAAGCAGGCCATCGAGGCCGCCGGCGAGCCCATCGCCACCCTCGAGCAGAAGCTGCAAAAGTCTCTGGCGCAGAAGGCCGAGGTCGAGAAACAGCTGCGCGAGGCCCAGGAGCGGGTCACCGCCATCGACACCGAACAGCGAGCCCGCGAGCGCCTGCGTCACGACCAGCAACAGAAGGTCGACCAGGTGCGCGAACGCCACGAACAGCAGAACATGAAACTCCGCGAGATCGAGGTGCGCCGTACCGGCATCGACGAACAGCTCGCCGCCACCGATTTCCTGGTCGAGGAACTGGAGCAGGAGATGCCCGAGGACGCAGCGATCCAGCCCTGGCGCAATCGCCTCGAGGATCTGACCCAGCGCATCAACCGGCTCGGGCCGATCAACCTGGCCGCCATCGACGAGTTCAAGGAGCAGTCCGAACGCAAGGAATACCTCGACGCGCAGAATGCCGACCTCGAGTCGGCCCTGAACACCCTGGAAAACGCGATCAAGAAGATCGACAAGGAAACCCGCGACCGCTTCAAGGAAACCTTCGACGCCGTCAACAGTCGCATGCAGGAGCGATTCCCGAAGCTGTTCGGCGGCGGGCAGGCGCACCTGGAATTGACCGAGGACGATCTTCTGACCACCGGCGTGAGCATCATGGCGCGGCCCCCGGGCAAGCGCGTCACCAACCTGCAGCTGCTCTCCGGCGGCGAGAAGGCGCTCACCGCGGTGGCGTTGATCTTCTCCATTTTCGAACTCAACCCATCGCCCTTCTGCATGCTCGACGAGGTGGATGCGCCGCTGGACGACGCCAATGTGGGCCGTTTCTGCGCCATGGTCGAGGAGATGTCGCAACAGGTGCAGTTCATCTTCATCACCCACAACAAGATCACCATGGAGCTGGCGCGCACCCTCAACGGCGTCACCATGCACGAGCCCGGCGTATCGCGGCTGGTCTCGGTGGATATCGATGAAGCGGCGAAGCTGGCCGAGGCCTGAAGTCATGCACCGGAGGCCGCACTGACATGGACGCCACGACCCTGCGCTGGATACTCGCGATCATCGGCGTGGCGGTGATCGGTGGTCTCTATGGCTACTCCCTGTGGCAGGATCGGCGTCGTCGCCATGCCGCCATCCGCAACCTGACCCGCGAGGAACTCGAGGCCGGTTTCATCGAGGACGATGCCTTGCGCGAGGAGCTGGCTTCGCTCGGCACCCCGGCCGAGGAGAAGGGCAACGTGGTCGATGTCGGCGACATTCGCATACATCCGGGGAAGGAACCGGAAGCAACGGTAGAGGCGATTCCGGCGTCACCGGCCATCGAAGCGACCGACAGCACTGAAACGGACGACGACTCATCGCCGCAGGCATCGGACTCGCTGATCGGCGAACACTGCGTGGCGCATATCCTCAAGCAGCGCGAGGGCCGTCCCCTGTCGGGCGATGCCATCCTGCTCGCCTGCGAGCGCTGCGGCCTGTCGCTGGACGAGGACCGCTTCTTCGCTCCGGCCGACAGCGGCAGGACGCCTCCCT
>WGBK01000380.1 GCA_015494335.1 Gammaproteobacteria bacterium
GAGCAGGATACCCGGCCTATCTTCGAGTGGATGGACGTGATCCGGCGCAAGGGGATCGTCTATGTGGGACTGGATGCCCTGACCGATACCACGGTGGCCAGTGCCGTGGGCAATTCCATGTTCGCCGATCTGGTCTCGGTCGCTGGCTACATCTACAAGCACGGTGTGCCGGGCGCCTCCATGGACCCGCCGCCGGTGATCTCCATGCACGCCGACGAGTTCAATGAGCTGATCGGTGACGAGTTCATCCCGTTGTTGAACAAGGCGGGCGGTGCCGGCTTTCAGGTGACGGCCTACACCCAGACCTGGTCGGACGTGGAGGCGCGCATCGGCGATCGGGCCAAGGCAGGGCAGGTGGCCGGCAACTTCAACACCCTGATCATGCTCCGGGTGAAGGAGCTGGCCACGGCCGAGATGCTCACGGAGCAGCTGCCGAAGGTCGAGGTGTTCACCTTGATGAGTGTGTCTGGCGTGGACGATTCCTCTGATCCTGGATCGGGGGTCGACTTCAAATCACGCAACGAGGATCGTATCAGCGTCTCGGAGGTGCCCATGCTCACTCCGGCGGAGCTGATCACGTTGCCCAAGGGGCAGGCCTTTGCGCTCCTCGAAGGCGGGCAGCTCTGGAAGATCCGCATGCCGTTGCCGGCCCCCGATGCCGACATGCCGGAGTCGCTCACTCAGATCGCCGAGGAGATGGAGCGAACCTATATCACCAACGACCACTGGTATCGGGTGCAGGAACCTTGGTGGGCGGCCGCGCCGGAGGTCAGTGAATCCGAGCTCGAGACAGAGACCCCTGATGGCTGAGGCCGCAGCCGATTCCCGCCGACGGGTCGCGCAGGAAGGGGCTATCTCGAAGGGTCTGACCGCCGCGGCGAAACTCGTCCAGTGGCTGCTGTTCTCGCTGTTGTTCTCCATCGTCGTCGAATGGGCCGGTATGGTGCTCTGGTGGCCGGACCAGGGCATCGATCACAGCCGTGCCATGCTCGCCCGGGAGATCGGCTATCTGGACAGCGACTTCCGGCGCAGCATCCTCACCTCCGACCCGGCTCGCTTCGCCAAGCGCTTTGCCGACAACACCTACCACTACCTGTTCGAGGTGACGCGGTTCGTCGATTTCATCCGCTGGGTCTCTCCGCCGCCGGCATCGAGCGAGCGGGGCGTCCGGCCGACCTTGCACCGCGTCTATCGGCCCATCTCGGAATTCGTGATCGCCATGATGCAGGTGACCCAGTTGTTTGCCGTGCGCCTGGCGATCCTTACGCTGGCGATGCCGATCTTTCTACTGTTCAGCCTGGTGGCGCTGGTCGACGGGCTGGTGCAGCGCGATCTGCGCCGATGGGGTGGGGGTCGGGAGAGTTCGTTCGTCTACCACTACGCCAAGAAGGCAGCGCTCCCATTGGTCGTCCTGACCTGGGTGATCTATCTCGCTCTGCCGTTCAGCCTGCATCCCAGCATCGTAGTGATCCCTTTCGCGACCCTCTTTGCGCTGACGGTGGCCGTGACGGCGAGTACGTTCAAGAAATACTTGTAATTTACAAGAAAACCGTCGTTGGACAGCCTTCCAAGCTAACTCTGCTGATAGTGAGCCGGCTGTGTATAAAACACACCTGTGGCCTGTCGGATGATGCTATGCCAAGCTGTACCTCAAGAGCCTGCAGCGCTTGAACAAGCAGTGCCGCCCCTCTGGCATCGCATTGCGTCAGAGCTATACCAGTACCGACAAGCTGTTAGCACAGCGGGTGGGGCGTTATGCTCATGCTCTGCCGAACAACTCATGTGATGGGCATACCCTGGCCTGGTCGTTGGCCCATACCCGCGGTGTGCTCGTCAAGACCATAGTGGTAGATAAAGGCTACGAGGGTGTGAGAGCAACGTAGCCCGGTGCCGAGGTGGTACGCCTTGGGCAACGCAACGGGGATGTGGCACAACATCGTTGGCGACGCACGCGACTATGCCAGCGTAGCCTGGTCGAGGCGATGATCGGGCACATGAAGAAAACGGGAGCCTGCTTGACCGAAACTGGGCCAAGGGTTAGCTAAGACGTGCCAATATCGGCAACCATAGGTGGTGAGCAGCAAGCAATTTGTGGAAAATGAATTTTCCAGGATAACTAAAAAGATGAAGATACGGCTGGAGACCAACGTCCACCTATCGCGAGGTGTGGCCAACGAATGTCTCCTGCTGCTCGATATCGTCGCCCGCGACGAGGGAAAGGCCTACGAGGCACGGCCGTAGGCCGAGGTATATGGTGTTCTAGAGGAACGGTGATGGATTCTGAGTCGAACAAGCCAACCAACTTTTCCGCAGCGGATTCTGCGCTTGGCTACCTCTACCAAGTTCGGGTTGCGCTCCTGTCCTCGCTCCGCCGGCTCTCGAAGGACGTTTCGTTCAC
>WGBK01000381.1 GCA_015494335.1 Gammaproteobacteria bacterium
CTCTTGGCCAAGGCCATAGCCGGCGAAGCCAAGGTGCCCTTCTTCACCATTTCCGGTTCCGACTTCGTCGAGATGTTCGTCGGCGTCGGCGCCTCGCGCGTGCGCGACATGTTCGAGCAGGCCAAGAAACACGCGCCCTGCATCATCTTCATCGACGAGATCGATGCCGTCGGTCGCCATCGCGGCGCCGGTCTCGGCGGCGGTCACGACGAGCGCGAGCAGACCCTGAACCAGTTGCTGGTCGAGATGGACGGCTTCGAGGGCAACGAGGGTGTCATCGTCATCGCCGCCACCAACCGTCCTGACGTGCTCGATCCGGCATTGTTGCGGCCCGGCCGTTTCGACCGCCAGGTGGTGGTGCCCCTGCCCGATGTGCGCGGCCGCGAGCATATCCTCAAGGTCCACATGCGCAAGGTGCCGCTGGCTGACGATGTCAACCCGTCGATCATCGCCCGCGGCACGCCCGGCTTCTCCGGCGCCGATCTGGCCAACCTGGTCAACGAGGCCGCCCTGTTCGCCGCCCGCGGCAACAACAAGACCGTCAGCATGGAGGACTTCGAGCGCGCCAAGGACAAGATCATGATGGGCGCCGAGCGCAAGTCCATGATCATGAAGGACGACGAGAAGAAGCTCACCGCCTACCACGAGGCCGGTCACGCCATTGTCGGTCGCCTGGTGCCGGATCACGACCCGGTGTACAAGGTTTCGATCATCCCGCGCGGCCGTGCCCTCGGCGTGACCATGTTCCTGCCCGAGGAAGACCGCTACAGCTACAGCCGCACCCATCTGGAAAGCCAGATCTCCAGCCTATTCGGCGGACGCCTTGCGGAACAGCTGATCTTCGGCGAGGACAAGGTGACCACCGGTGCTTCCAACGATATCGAGCGCGCCACCGAGATTGCGCGCAACATGGTGACGCGCTGGGGTCTGTCCGACCGCATGGGACCACTGGCCTATGCCGATGAAGAAGGCGAGGTGTTCCTCGGCAAGAGCATGGCCAAGACCAAGTCGGTTTCCGACGAGACCGCACACATGATCGATTCCGAGATCCGCGGCATCATCGACCGCAATTATGAACGGGCCGAGCGCATCCTCAAGGAGAACCTCGACAAGCTGCACATGATGGCCGATGCCTTGATGAAGTACGAAACCATCGACAGCGAGCAGATCGATGCCATCATGGAAGGCCGCGAGCCGGGTCCGCCCAAGGGCTGGACCGACAGCGGGCCGAGCAGCCCCAGCGATTCCGGCGGCGGCAAGAAGGAAGAGAAGGCGGCAAAGCCGACGGCGGAAGCCAAGCCGGATCTGACCGACCCCGCCAGTCAGCATTGACGAAGTCCTTCAAGCACAGTAAAAGGCCGGATCATCCGGCCTTTTCTTTTGGACTCTTCGCAACATGAAACTCGAATTCACCCGCCCGCAGGTCATGGGTATCCTCAATGTCACGCCCGATTCCTTTTCCGACGGCGGGCGTTTTCTCCGTCGCGTCTCGGCCCTCGAGCATGCGCGCAGGCTCATCGACGAAGGTGCCGATATCCTCGACATCGGTGGTGAATCCACCCGCCCGGGGGCTGAGCCGGTTCCGCTGGAAGAGGAGCTGAAACGGACCATCCCGTTGATCGAGTCCATACGCGGTTTCTCCGATATCCCCATCTCCATCGACAGCAGCAAGCCCGAGGTCATGCGGGCAGCCGCCGAAGCGGGTGCCGACCTGATCAATGATGTCTGGGCGCTGCGTCGTCCCGGCGCCCTCGAGGCCGCGGTCGAGACTGGCCTGCCGGTCTGCCTGATGCACATGCGTGGCGAGCCGGGCAGCATGCAGCAGAATCCGCAATACGACGATGTGGTGTCAGAGGTTCGCGATTTCCTGCTGCAGCGGGCCGAAGTGGCGCAACAGGCCGGCATTCCGCGATCCCGGATCCTGCTCGATCCCGGCTTCGGTTTCGGCAAGAACCTGGAGCAGAACCTGCAGCTGTTCCGCGCCCTGGATCGCTTCAAGGCGACGGGCTATCCGCTACTGGTGGGTATATCGCGCAAGAGCATGATCGGCGGCATTACCGGCCGGCCGGTGGAACAGCGCCTGGCCGGCAGTATTGCCTTTGCGGTTCTGGCGGCGCAGGCCGGGAGCGATGTGATCCGTGTGCACGATGTCGCAGAAACCCGTGACGCGCTGGCTATAGTGCAGGCTGTCGAGGATCAACCACAGGATACGCCATCATGACACGCCGCTATTTCGGAACCGACGGCATCCGCGGTCGCGTCGGCCAGGAGCCGATGACCGCCGATTTCGTCATGCGACTGGGCTGGGCCGCCGGCAAGGTACTGTCGGAGAAGGCCGCCGAGCGCCAGGAAAAGGGCCTGGTCGTGATCGGCAAGGACACCCGCATCTCTGGCTATATCTTCGAGGCCTCGCTGGAAGCCGGGCTGGCCGCAGCCGGTCTCGATGTGATGCTGATGGGGCCGATGCCGACCCCGGCCGTCGCCTACATGACACAGGCCCAGCGTGCCACCGCCGGTATCGTCATCAGCGCTTCGCACAACCCCTACTACGACGATGGCGTCAAGTTCTTCAGCGGCGACGGTTTCAAGCTGCCGGACGAGGTGGAGCTGGAGATCGAGGCAATGATCGACGAGCCGATGAAGATGGTCGAATCCCGTCATCTCGGCAAGGTCACGCGCATGGAGGATGCCCGTGGTCGCTACATCGAATTCTGCAAGAACTCGATCCCCTTCCGCACCAGCCTGCGTGGTATGAAGATCGTGCTCGATTGCGCCAATGGCGCGACCTACCATATCGCGCCGGCGGTATTCCGCGAGCTCGGCGCGGAGGTCATCGAGATGGGCGTCAGCCCCGACGGGCTCAACATCAACAAGGATTGCGGCGCCCTGCATCCGCAGAACATGCGCGCCGCCGTACTCGAGCACCGGGCCGATGTCGGCATCGCCTTCGATGGCGACGGTGACCGGGTGATGATGATGGACGCCAACGGCGAGGTCATGGACGGTGACGAGATTCTGTTCGTCATCGCCAAGAGTCAGCTGGTGGGTCGCAGTAATGCCGGCGGCGTGGTCGGCACCCTGATGAGCAACCTCGGTCTCGAACATGCGCTCAAGACCCAGGGCATTCCCTTTGAACGGGCCAATGTCGGCGACCGCTATGTGATGGAGCGGCTGAAACAGCTCGGTTGGCACATCGGCGGAGAATCCTCCGGTCATATCATCGCCCTGAACCAGACCACCACCGGCGACGGCATCATCGCCGCGCTGCAAGTGCTGGCCTGGATGGTGGACAAGGGGCTGAGTCTGGCCGAGGCGCGCATGGGCATGAGCAAGTATCCCCAGTGCATGGTCAATGTGCCGGTGCCGTCGCGCATCAACCCGTCCGATTTCCCCGCCATTACCGAAGCCGTGCAGGCGGCCGAGGCCGAACTGGCCGATCGCGGCCGGGTGCTGCTGCGGCCCTCCGGTACCGAGCCGCTGATTCGCGTCATGGTCGAAGGGCAGGATACCGCCCTGGTCGAGGAACTGGCCAACCGCATCGCCGATGTAGTGGCCAAGACGGCCGGGCAGAAATAGCCCGGCGAAAGGGCTACGCCGCGCTTGATTTATCCGTCCCCGGCCGGTACTCTTTGCGCCCGTTTTGCAGCTCACACCCGAAATCGAGGATCCCATGCGACGCACGCTGATTGCCGGCAACTGGAAAATGAATGGCTCTCTGGCCAGTATCGAGGCACTGATTGCCGGCATCAAGACAGGTTTGTCCGAGGTGGACAAGGCCGACATGGCCGTATGTCCTCCTTTCGTCTACATCCCGCGCGTGCGAGAGCTGATCGGCGATGCGCCGCTGGCCCTGGGCAGTCAGAACATCTGCGATCAGGCCTCGGGCGCCTATACCGGCGAGATTTCCGGAGCGATGCTGCAGGAATTTGGTTGTCGCTACGCAATCATCGGCCACTCCGAGCGCCGCAGCCTCTACGGCGAGACTGATGCGCTGATTGCCGCGCGCTTCGCAATGGCGCTGGAAACCGGCATCACCCCGATCCTCTGTGTCGGCGAGACCCTGGAACAGCGCGAGGCCGATGTCACCGAACAGGTGGTTGGCGAACAGCTCGATGCTGTCATCGAGCGTTCCGGCATCGAGTCCATCGGTCAGTGCGTCATCGCCTACGAACCGGTCTGGGCCATCGGCACCGGCAAGACCGCCAGCCCCGAGCAGGCCCAGGCGGTGCATGCCTTCATCCGCGGCAAGCTGGCGGCGCAGCATGCCGAGGTGGCGGAGAAGGTGCAGATCCTCTACGGCGGCAGCATGAATGCCGGCAACGCGGCCGAGCTGCTGTCGCAGCCCGACATCGACGGCGGCCTGATCGGCGGCGCGTCGCTGAAGGCCGACGATTTTCTGGCGATCGGCAAGTCTGCCTGATCGCCTTCTTCGATTCCTGACGAGACGCTCATGGAAAACATCAATGCAATTCTGCTGGTCACGCAGGTGCTGCTTTCGGTCCTGCTGATTGCGCTGATCCTGCTGCAGCATGGCAAGGGCGCCGACGCCGGCGCGGCCTTCGGCAGCGGCGCTTCCGGCACCATCTTCGGTGCCCGTGGCTCCGGCAACTTCCTGACCAAGGCGACGGCCATTCTGGCAACCCTGTTCTTTGCCACCAGCCTGGGTCTGGCCTATATCGCCAGCCATCACGAAGGGCCGAAGAGCATTGTCGATTCCGTGGTCGAGGAACAGGCCCCGGAATCCACACCGGTGCTGCAGGCTCCGGCACCGGCGGAAGAGCAGCCGGCCGATCTGCCGCCGGCCGATTCCGGTTCCGAGGCGGCCGCTCCCGCCATGGACCAATCGCAGGGTGACCTGCCGCCTGCGGAATAGCAGGCTCCTTGAACAAGCCGATGTGGTGGAATTGGTAGACACGCTATCTTGAGGGGGTAGTGGCGAAAGCCGTGCCGGTTCGACTCCGGCCATCGGCACCATATGTGCAAAACCGCCTTCGGGCGGTTTTTTCATGGGCGATCCCTCCACTTTCCTGTCCTTTCAATTTGATCTGGATCAAGCCGGAGCCAACGGCTTTGCGGATGTCTGGAGCCCCGGGCCAATCGGCCCCGAAGGCGCGGTCTGTCAAGTCGATTCGGCTTATTCGGATATAACGAAACATTATCCCGGCTTTCTTGACTCCCCATCCGGCGGGCAATAGACTCGCGGCCTGTTGTAGAACTCCATCCAACCGTACTCGGGTAGGGCCATGCTGGGTAATTATCTGCCGATACTGATCTTCCTGATGGTCACTACCGTGATGGGCGCCGCCTTCATCATCATGGGCTGGATGCTCGGCCCCTCTCGTCCCGACGCGGAAAAGAACTCCCCCTATGAATGCGGCTTCGAGGCCTTTGAAGACAGCCGCATGAAATTCGATGTGCGCTACTACCTGGTCGCCATCCTGTTCATCATCTTCGATCTCGAGATCGCCTTCATGTTTCCCTGGGCCGTGGCCCTCGACAGCATCGGTCACTTCGGTCTGCTGGCCATGGGCCTGTTCCTCGGCGTGCTGGTGATCGGCTTCATCTACGAGTGGAAGAAGGGAGCGCTGGAATGGGAATAGAAGGCAAGCTGGAGCAGGGCTTCATCACCACCAGCGCGGACCAGTTGATCAACTGGGCCCGTACCGGCTCGATGTGGCCGATGACCTTCGGTCTCGCCTGTTGCGCCGTCGAGATGATGCAGGCGGGCGCTTCCCGCTATGACCTGGATCGCTTTGGCATCCTGTTCCGTCCCAGTCCGCGGCAGTCGGACGTGATGATCGTGGCCGGCACCCTGGTCAACAAGATGGCCCCGGCCCTGCGCAAGGTCTACGACCAGATGGCCGAGCCGCGCTGGGTGATCTCGATGGGCTCCTGCGCCAATGGCGGGGGCTACTATCACTATTCCTACTCGGTGGTGCGCGGCTGCGATCGCGTGGTGCCGGTGGACATCTATGTACCCGGCTGTCCGCCGACGGCCGAGGCCTTGCTCTACGGCATTATCCAGCTGCAGAACAAGATCAAGCGAACCAACACCATTGCGCGCTGAGATGGCCGACTTGAACGCACATGCCGATGCCCTGCGCGCCTTCTTCGGCGACAAGATCCAACTGACCCTGGCGCATCGCGAGCTGGAGCTGCGGGTTGAACCCGGGGATCTGCTCGAGGTCTGCACCGCATTGCGCGACGAGACCGATTTCGCCTATCAGCAGATGATCGATCTCTGCGGCGTCGATTACTCGCAATACGGCCAGGTGGAGTGGGACAGCCAAGCCAGCGCCACCGGCTTCTCCCGCGCGGTCGAGCCGGTGACCATGGGGCGGCTCAGTTTCGGCGACGAGGTCGAGATCGCATCCGAAGGCCCGCGTTTCGCGTCGGTAATGCAGTTGCTGTCCATTGCCCACAATCGGCGTCTGCGCGTCAAGTGCTTTGCCCCCGACGACGACCTGCCGATCCTGCCGTCGGTGACTGGTATCTGGGCCTCGGCCAACTGGTACGAGCGCGAGGCCTTCGATCTGTTCGGCATCCTCTACGCCGAACACCCCGATCTGCGCCGCATTCTCACCGACTACGGCTTTGTCGGCCATCCCTTCCGCAAGGACTTCCCGCTGGTCGGTCATGTCGAGATGCGTTACGACCCCGAGCAGCAGCGCGTGATTTACGAGCCCGTATCCATCGAGCCGCGGGTACTGACGCCGCGCACCCGGCGCAAGGATCATCGCTACCAGGTGCACCCGACCCATACCGTCGATACCGGGGGAGGGGAGGACTGATGCCCGAAATCAAGAACTATACCCTCAACTTCGGCCCGCAGCATCCGGCGGCCCACGGCGTGTTGCGCCTGGTGCTGGAGATGGATGGCGAGGTCATCGAGCGTGCCGATCCGCACATCGGGCTGCTGCACCGCGCCACCGAGAAGCTGGCCGAGTCCAAGCCCTACAACCAGTCCATCGGCTACATGGATCGCCTCGATTATGTGTCGATGATGTGCAACGAGCATGGCTACTTGCTCGCCATCGAAAAACTGCTCGATCTCGAAGTGCCCTTGCGCGCCCAGTACATCCGCGTGATGTATGACGAGATCACCCGCATTCTCAATCACCTGATGTGGATTGGCACCCATGCGCTGGATGTCGGCGCGATGACCATGTTCCTCTATGCCTTCCGCGAACGCGAGGATCTGATGGACATGTACGAGGCGGTTTCCGGCGCGCGCATGCATGCCACCTACTATCGTCCCGGAGGCGTCGCCCGCGACCTGCCCGAGAGCATGCCGCAATACCAGGCCGACAACTGGCGCAGCCAGAAGGAGGCCGATCGCCTCAACGCCAACCGCCAGGGATCGCTGCTCGATTTCATCGAGGATTTCACCCGCCGCTTCCCCGGCTATGTGGACGAATACGAAACCCTGCTCACCGACAACCGCATCTGGAAGCAGCGCACCGTCGGCATCGGCGTGGTCTCCGAGGATCGCGCCTATCAGCTGGGTTTCACCGGCCCGATGCTGCGCGGCTCCGGCGTCGCCTGGGATCTGCGCAAGAAGCAGCCCTACGAGGTCTACGATCGTCTCGATTTCGATATCCCGGTCGGCAGCAACGGCGACTGTTACGACCGCTACCTGGTGCGGGTCGAGGAGATGCGCCAGTCCAACCGCATCATCGAGCAGTGCGTGGACTGGCTGCGCCGCAACCCGGGTCCGGTGCTGAGCGACAACCACAAGGTGGCACCGCCGCGGCGCGAGGAAATGAAGGCCGACATGGAAGCGCTGATCCATCACTTCAAGCTGGCCAGCGAGGGCTATCAGCTGCCCGAGGGCGAGGTCTATGCCGCGGTCGAGCACCCGAAGGGCGAGTTCGGCGTGTATCTGGTCTCCGACGGCACCAACAAGCCCTACCGGCTCAAGGTGCGCGCGCCCGGTTTTGCACACCTGTCGAGCATGAACGAGATGGCCAGGGGCCACATGCTGGCCGATGTGGTGGCGATCATCGGCACCCAGGACATCGTATTTGGCGAGATTGACCGATAATGAGCGACTCCAGCGACAACCCCGGCCTGCTCGACGCGCACACCCGCGAAGAGATCGATGCATGGCTGAAGAAATACCCCGCCGAGCAGAAGCGCTCTGCGGTATTGGCGGCCCTGCGCGCGGTGCAGCACCAGAACCAGGGCTACCTGACCGACGAGCTGATCGCCGCCGTGGCCGACTACCTCGACCTGCCGAAGATCCAGGTCATGGAAGTGGCCACCTTCTATTCCATGTTCGAAACCCGACCGGTGGGTCGCCATCATGTTGCGGTCTGCACCAACATCTCCTGCATGCTGATGGGCTCCGACAGCGTGGTCGAGTATGTCGAGAAGAAGCTCGGCATCAAGACCGGCGAATCCACCCCCGATGGCCGCATCTACCTGAAGTGCGAGGAGGAATGCCTCGCCGCCTGTTCCGAAGGGCCGATGATGCAGGTCGATCATGTCTATCACACCAAACTGACGCCCGAGAAGATCGATGAGATCCTCGACGGGCTGGATTGAAGCGGGAGCGTCGCATCATGGCCAATGAAGTCTGCTTCGCAACCCTGGAATTCGACCAGCCCTGGACGCTGGAGAATTACCGCAAGGTCGGCGGATACGAAGCGCTGCAGAAGATCGTCGACGAGAAGCTGACCCCGGAGCAGGTGATCGAGGAGGTCAAGACCTCCGGCCTGCGCGGTCGGGGCGGCGCCGGTTTCCCCACCGGCCTGAAGTGGAGCTTCATGCCGCGCAACGCCCCCGGGCAGAAATATATCGTCTGCAACTCCGATGAATCGGAGCCGGGCACCTGCAAGGATCGCGATATCCTGCGCTTCAATCCCCACGCTCTGGTCGAGGGCATGATCATCGCCGGCTACTGTATCGGCGCTACCGTCGGTTACAACTACATGCGCGGCGAGTTCATGGACGAGCCTTACAAGCGCTTCGATCAGGCGGTGAAGGAAGCCTACGAGGCCGGCTATCTGGGCAGGAACATCCTCGGCAGCGGCATCGATTTCGATCTCCATCCGACCCTCGGCGCCGGCGCCTACATCTGCGGTGAGGAAACCGCGCTGCTCGAATCTCTCGAGGGCAAGAAGGGCCAGCCCCGCTTCAAGCCGCCGTTCCCGGCCAATTTCGGCCTGTACGGCCGTCCGACCACGATCAACAACACCGAATCCCTGGCCTCGGTGCCGTCCATCGTGCGCAACGGCGGTCAGTGGTTCGCCGATCTCGGCATCCCCAACAACGGCGGCGTCAAGCTGTTTTCCATGTCCGGTCATCTCAATAACCCGGGCAACTTCGAAATCAACATGGGCACCCCGTTCAAGGACCTGCTGGCCCTGGCCGGCGGCGTGCGCGACGGGCGCAAGCTCAAGGCCGTGATTCCCGGTGGTTCCTCGGTGCCGGTATTGCCGGGCGATGTTATGATGGAATGCACCATGGACTACGATTCCATCGCCAAGGCCGGCTCGATGCTCGGCTCCGGCGCGGTCATCGTCATGGACGAGACCACGGACATGGTCAAGGCCCTGCGCCGCATCTCGCGCTTCTATTATTCCGAGTCCTGCGGCCAGTGCACGCCCTGCCGCGAGGGCACCGGCTGGCTCTACCG